>CAYNDC010000112.1:0-881 GCA_964396085.1 uncultured Clostridium sp.
AATGCGTCTCTTCACGCAGCAGCATCGCCGCGAGGTTGCCGTGGCCTAAACCAACCTTGCGCTGGTCGGCGACGGAACCGGGGATGCAAAACGCCTGCAACCCTTCGCCGATGGCCTCTGCGGCCTGCGTCGCGCTCTTGGCTCCCTTTTTGAGGGCAATGGCCGCACCCAACACATAGGCCCACACAGCGTTTTCAAACGCGATGGGCTGAATGCCGTGCACGATTCCGCGCACATCGATGCCTTTTTCCGCCAGAAGCGCCTGCGCTTCTTCAAAATCCGCAATGCCGTAGGCGGCCATGACGGGCTTGATCTTATCGATTCTTCTTTCGTAGCCTTCAAACTGTACCATGCTTCGTCCCTCCTTCACTCGTGACGCGGGTCGATGACCTTGACGGCCTGGGCGAAGCGGCCGTAGGAGCCGGTGTTCTTCTCGAACGCTTCCTTGGGATCGACGCCCTTTTTAATGGCATCCATCATCTTGCCGAGGCTCACGAACTTGTAGCCGATGATTTCGTTGCGCTCGTCAAGCCCGATGGCGAGCACATAGCCCTCCGCCATTTCCAAATAGCGCGGCCCTTTGAGCAGCGAGCCGTACATCGTGCCGATCTGGCTGCGCAGGCCCTTGCCTAAATCCTCAAGCCCGGCGCCCACGGGGAGGCCGTCCTCGGAGAAAGCGCTCTGGCTGCGGCCGTAAACGATCTGCAGAAACAGCTCTCGCATGGCGGTGTTGATGGCGTCGCACACGAGGTCGGAATTGAGCGCCTCGAGCAGCGTCTTGCCCGGGAGAATCTCTGCGGCCATCGCGGCAGAATGCGTCATGCCCGAGCAGCCGATGGTCTCCACCAGCGCCTCCTGGATAATCCCTTCCTTGATGTTGA
>CAYNDC010000112.1:918-5336 GCA_964396085.1 uncultured Clostridium sp.
CCGGAGATATCCGCAATCTCCTTCGACTTAACCCAGCGGCCCTCCTCGGGGATGGGGGCCGGGCCGTGCTTTGCGCCTTTAGCTACGCAAAACATCTCTTCAACCTCACGCGAATACTGCATGAATTTACCTCCTGTCGAAAAATGACAAAATCCTACAAATGCTAGTATAGCATAATTCCTGTGCTTTGACAGGGCGGGAAGAGATAAGATTTATGAATTGCTCGCCCTTTTTGTTTCTGATATACTTTTATCAGCACGTTGCGGGAGGCACGGTATGCTTCTGTTCTATTTGGGTTTCGCTCTCTTGGCGCTCGTCCACCTATATGCCTGCTATGCTCCGCTCAACGGCTTGCGCATGGCGAGCAAACCGTTCCTGCTCCTGAGCCTGGCCATCTTTTATGCAGTTGCGGCACGGCCCGTCAACGGCTTTGTGCTCGCGGCGTTGCTGTGCGGCTTTGTGGGGGATATCCTGCTGCTCTTTTCGCAGGATAGGCGCTATTTTACCGCCGGCGCCATCGTCTTTGGCGTGGGGCACATGCTCTATGCCACGGCATTGTTGAGACACCCATATGTACAAGGCTCAACGGCTTGGCTTGTCCTTCTGCTCGCCGCTCTCTTCGGCACGGCTGTTGCGCTCGCGTGCGGGGCGGTCATGCCGCATGTCGAGCAGGGGTTTGTGCGCTGGAGCACGCCCGTTTATTTCGGCCTCGTGGCCTTCGTCAACGTCGCGGCGTGGCTCGTGCTCGCGGGTGCGGCGCGTAGGGGGGCCTCGCCCTCGGGGGCGGTGCTTATCGTCATCGGCAGCCTGCTCTTCTTCGCCTCGGATGCCATTCTTGCCGTGAACCTCTTTGTTCGGGAACGACCGCGTGCGAATTTCTATGTGATGCTCCCCTATATCACAGCCCAGCTCTGCCTGTGCCTGGGCTTCATTGAGGTTTAATATGGCTTCATCAAAACTCAAAACATTGTGCCTGTTGGATGTGCTGCGCGAGGAAACGGATGAATCGCGCCGCATGAGCGTGCCTGATCTCGTAGCGGCGCTCAACCGGCGCGGCGTCCCTGCCGAGCGCAAGGGAATCTACCGGGACCTTGAGGCGCTGCGCGAGCACGGGGAGGATATCGTGCAGACGCCTACCGGCTACTATTTGGGCCGCCGCGCGCTCGATACGGCGGAGATCCGCCTTCTCGTATCCGCCGTGCAGGCAGCCTATTTCGTTTCTCCCGCACGCAGCGAAAAGCTCATGGATAAGCTGCTCGCCTTCGAGAGCGCCGGCCAAGCGCAGGAGATGCGCGCGCAGTTCAACATGGGCGGCGTCAAATGCGAGAACGATGAGGTGCTGCGCACCATAGATGCCCTGAACCTCGCCATCGGCGCGAGGAGGCAGGTCAGCTTCTTCTACGTTAAAAAGGATCCGGACCGGAACAGCCGCTTGCAGCGCGGCGGGGAGCGGTATACCGTAAGCCCCTATGCGCTTATTTGGATGCTCGAGCGCTACTACCTCGTGTGCTGCATGGACGGGCGGGAGGATTTAACCCATTTTCGCCTTGACCGCATGCACAAGGTGCGCCTGGAGCAGGGGCCGTGGCGGCATTTTTCGCAGGTGAGCGGATATCGCGCGCGTTTTGATACGGCGGACTACGCCGCCAAATGCGTCAACATGTTCGGGGATCGTGCGCGGTTGGTGACGATACGTTGCGAAAACGCGCTCGCGGGCGATATCTTCGATCGCTTCGGCGCGAACGTGTCCATGAGCCGGGAGGGGGAGAGCCACTTTGTCGCCATGCTCAACGTCGCCGCCGGTGAAGGATTCCTCGCCTGGGTCGCCCAGTGGGGCGCGCGCATGGAAATCCTCTCGCCCGAGGATGTGCGCCTAGCCATGAAGGCGCGCATGGAACAAGCGGCAAGCCTGTACGCAAAAGAACGCGGGGGAAGCTGACGCGCCGCCCCAAAGTTCACCGCCAGTCGCTTTCGTGAAGCCAAAGGAGCCGGTCGTTTGACCGGCTCCTTGTTTGCGATTGGTTGGTTTTTTCAGCCCTGCGTTTTGCCGCGCCTTGCCTTGCGCTTCTTGGCAGCTGAGGCGCGCAGCAGGAAGAATGCGGCTACGGCGGCGAGCACGATGACGATGAGGATCGCGGGCAGCAGGCTGCCGCTGCCGGTGGTTTTCACATTCAGCCAGAGGCCGTCCATGAGCTGGGTCGCCTCGGCGGGCAGGGAGAGGAAGCTCTTGCCGCGCGCGAGGACGGTCTCATCGGGGTAGGAAACTTCGTTTTGAGCAACCTCCGGGTCCATATAATCCTTAGCGGCGGAAACCGGCGTAGAGTAGCCCAGATACTCAAGGTTTTGGCCGGAAATTTCGGGCGAGCAGAGGAAGTTGATATAAGCTTCCGCGGCGGCCTTGTTGGTGCTGCCCTTGGGGATGCACATCGCGTCGATGAAGATGTTGAAACCCTCCTGGGGGAACGCAAAGGCAAGGTTTTCGTTTTCGGCGGCCATCTGCAGGTAGTCGCCCGCGTAGTAAGGGGCGATCCAGGCTTCTTCGCGCTCCATTTTGCCGTAAATCTGGTCCATGACGTAGCTTTGCACCAGCGGCTTCTGGGCGAGGAGCAAGTCGCAGGCGGCGTTGAGCACGGCCGGGTCCTGGCTGTTGACGTCGTCCCCGTTGAGGAACTCGGCGATGGCGAAGGAATCCCGCGGGTTATCGAACATGAGGATCTTCCCCGCATATGCCTCGTTCCAAAGCGCGTTCCAGCTCGTGACCGAATCCACATACTTGGTGTTGTAGATGATGCCTACGCTCCCCCAGGTATAGGGGACGGAGTAGAGGTTCTCCGGGTCGTAGGCGGTGTTTTTATATGCCTCGTCCACATGGCCGAAGTTCGGGATGTTGGCGAAGTCGAGCGGCTCGAGCATATCCTCGGCGATCAGGCGCGCGACCATATAGTCCGAGGGGATGATCACATCATAGGTGGAGCCGCCGGTCTTGAGTTTGGTGTAAAGGCTCTCGTTGGAGTCAAAGGTCATGTAATTGACCTGGATGCCCGTCGCTTCGGTAAATGCGGCGTTCACGTCGAGCGAGCCGTCCGTGCCGTCGGAGATATACTGGCCCCAGTTATAGACGTTGATCGTCACGGTGCCCTCGTCCGGAGTCTGGGCGGCGCCGCAGGCGGTGAGAACTCCCAGCGCAAGCGCGAGGGTCAAAAGGACGGCGGTGAGCTTTTTCATGTTGTGATCCTCCTTCTGGCGCCGGCAAAGATCCGTCCGGCCTGTTTCGTTTTTTTATCATCCCGTGCCTGGAGCAGGTTCATGAGCACCATAACCAGGAGGATCGTAATGAAGAGCAGCGTGAAGAGCGCGTAGATCTTCGGGTGCAGCGGCTTCTTCGTATAGTTGTAGATTTCCACGGGCAGCGTGATGAAATTCGGCCCGTATACGAAATAGGAGATCACGAAATCGTCAAGGCTCATCGTGAAGCTCATCAGCGCGCCGGAGATCACGCCGGGCATGATTTCATATAAGATCACCTTGAAAAACGCCTGCGCGGGCGTGCAGCCAAGGTCCATGGCAGCATCGCGCAAATCGCGGTCCATTTGGGCGAGCTTGGGCAGCACCGAGAGGATGACATAGGGCAGGTTGAAGGTGATGTGGGCGATGAGCAGCGTGAAAAAGCCCAAAACATTGTTGACCTTGAGCGAGCGCCCGATGAAGGCGAACAGCAGCGCAAGGGAAACGCCCGTCACGATTTCGGGGTTGGTGAGGGGGATGTTGGTGACGTTGAGCGTGAGCGAGCGCAGCTTACTGCCCATCGCGTGGATGCCAAGGGCCGCCATCGTGCCAAGGAGCGTCGCCATCAGCGAGGAGATCACCGCCACGATCAACGAGTTGCCCAGCAGCGGCAGCAGAACGCCGTCGCGGAATAGCTCGCCGTAGCGCGAGAACGTGAACCCCTTCCACACCGCCACATCCGTGCCGGCGTTGAACGAGGCAACCATGAGCACGATCATGGGCACATAGAGGAAGATCAGCACGATAATCGTAAAAATCCGGTTAAAGCGCTTCATACGGTCACCACGCCTTCCTCGTCATCCGTAAAGCGGTTCATGAGTGCGATGCACGCGAAAACCACCAGCATAAGGCCAAGCGACATCGCCGCACCGAGGTTCGGGTTATAGGCGGTCTTAAACTGGCTTTCGATCACGTCGCCGATGAGGGCCGTGCCGGAGGAGCCGAGCTTTTGGGAAATGTAAAAAGTGGAAACTGCCGGCACGAACACCATCGTAACCCCCGAGATCATGCCCGGGAGCGAGAGCGGTAGCACCACTTTGCCGAACACCTGGCGGCTGTTGCAGCCAAGATCCTGCGCCGCCTCGATCAGGCGGGGGTCGATCTTCATAATCACCGAATAGAGCGGCAGTATC
>CAYNDC010000113.1:0-5293 GCA_964396085.1 uncultured Clostridium sp.
AGCCATGGCGACCGTGCGCGAGAGCAGGTTCCCCAAATCGTTGGCGAGGTCGGTGTTGATGCGGGAGATCAAAAGCTCGTTGGAGAAAGCCCCGTCCGAGCCGAGCGGGAACTCGCGCATGAGGTAGAAGCGCAGCGCGTCCACGCCGTAGCGCTCGGCGAGCACGACGGGGTCGACGACGTTGCCGCGGGATTTGCCCATCTTGTTGCCGCCTATGAGCAGCCAGCCGTGGCCGAAAACCTTCTTCGGTAGCGGCTCGTTTACGCTCATGAGCATCGCGGGCCATATGATGGAGTGGAAGCGGACTATCTCCTTGCCCACCATGTGAACGTCGGCGGGCCAGTATTTTTCGCAGTCGTCATATTTCGAGTTCATGTAGCCGAGGGCGGTCATGTAGTTGAACAGCGCGTCCACCCAGACATATACGACGTGGCCGAGATCGAAATCGACAGGCACGCCCCATGTGAAGCTCGTGCGCGAAACGCAGAGATCCTCGAGGCCCGGGTCGATGAAATTCTTGACCATTTCGTTCACGCGGCTCGCGGGCTCTAAAAACGTGCCGGAGAGCAAAAGCTCGCGCACGCGCCCGGCGTATTTGGAGAGGCGGAAGAAATATGCCTCCTCCTGGGCGGCGCGCACCTCGCCCCCGCAATCGGGGCATTTGCCCTCGACAAGCTGGCTTTCGGTCCAAAAGCTCTCGCAGGGCGTGCAGTACATGCCGGCGTATGTTCCCTTATAGATATCGCCGTTTTCATACATGCGGCGGAAGATGCGCTGGATGGCGGCGACGTGGTAATCGTCAGTCGTGCGGATGAAGCGATCGTTGGAGATGTTCATCAGCTTCCACAAATCCAAAATGCCGCCCTCGCCCTCGACGATGCGGTCGACGAACTGTTTGGGCGTGATGCCCGCGGCTTTTGCCTTTTCCTCTATCTTCTGGCCATGCTCGTCCGTTCCCGTCAAAAACAGCACATCGTAGCCGCGCATCCTCTTGTAGCGCGCGATGACGTCCGTGGCGACGGTGCAGTACGTGTGGCCGATGTGCAGCTTGTCGCTGGGATAATAGATGGGGGTCGTGATGTAAAACGTGTTCCGCTGCTGCATTCCTTTTCTCCTTGGCGATTTCTTCCCATAATAATAAAGAAAGTGTACGTTCGCAGGGTGTTTTTGTCAACCGCGGATTGTGGTAGAATGGACGGGGAGCCATGACGAGGCACGATTGGCAATCGCCCCGGTTCCCGATTCGCTCTCATCAGGGAGGACGCGCTATGCCGCTGGTAACCGATGATCTCCAGTGCAAGGGGCTTGTAATCCTCAGGGATACCGAGCGTTTTTCCTATGGGCACGACGCGGTGCTGCTCGCGAACTTCGTGCGCGCGAAGGCGGGCGAGCGCCTTGTGGATCTTGGCACGGGCACGGGCGTCATCGCGCTGCTCGTTTACGCCAAAACCGGCGCTCGTTTTCTCGCTGCGGATATCGATGCCGCGTGCGTCTCACTCGCCGGGCAAAGCGTTGCGCTCAACGGGCTTCAAGAGCACATCGAGGTCGTTGAGGCGGATATGCGGAACATGAACGCCGCGGACTACGGCCTGTTCGATGCGGCCGTGTGCAACCCGCCGTATTTCGCGGGCGGAACCGAAAGCCCCAACCCCTCGCGCAGGCGAAGCGCATTCCAGAGCGAATGCACGCTTGCGGATGCGGCCGCGTGCGCGGCGCGGCTACTCAAGGATGGCGGGCGTTTTTTCATCTGTTATCCCGCGCGCCAGCTCGCCCCGCTGTGCGCCGCGCTCATGGGCGAAAAACTCGCCCCCAAGCGCATATGCCTCGTGCGCGCGCGGGCAGGAAAGCCGCCGTATCTCGTGCTGGTCGAGGCGAGGAAGAACGCGGGCGCAGGCGCGCTCATCGAAGAAATCATCTTGGAGGATGCGCATGAACGCACATGAACCCCTCTCCCCCGCGCTTTACCTGTGCGCGACCCCCATTGGCAACAGGGAGGATATCACCCTTCGCGCGCTGCGGGTGCTCGGCGCGGTTTCGGCTGTTTATTGCGAGGATACGCGCCGCACGGGGCTGCTGCTTCACGCACTCAACATCAAAAAGCCGCTTGTGAGTTGCCGGGAGCACAACGAGGCGGCGCGCGCGGCGGAGATCGTTTCGCGCGTGCAAGCCGGCGAGGCCGTCGCCTATGTGAGCGATGCGGGCATGCCCGGCGTGAGCGACCCCGGAGAGCGGCTCGTGCGCGCATGCATCGCCGCAAACGCGCCCTATACGGTCGTGCCGGGCGCAAGCGCCATGACGACGGCGCTCCTGCTCTCGGGGTTTCCGGCGGCAAATGCTTGCTTTGTCGGCTTCTTGCCGCGCGTGGCAAAGCCGCGGCGCACGGCTCTCGCGGCGGCGGCAACCCACCGGGGGACGCTCGTTTTCTACGAAAGCCCGCTGCGCCTGGCAGGCACGGCCGCGGAGCTTGCCCAAGCGCTCGGCGAGCGTGAGGCGGCGTTGTGCCGGGAGATGACCAAGCTCCACGAGGAAATCGTGCGCGAGCCGCTTTCTGCTCTCGCGCTGCGCTATAGGGAGACCCCGCCCAAGGGCGAGTGCGTGCTCGTCGTCGCGCCTGCAGCGGAAGAGCTGGCGCCGGGAGCAGATACAAAAACCCTCGCACAGGAACTCGCCGCCTCGGAGCTGCGCGCCAAGGATGCGGCGGCCGAGCTGGCAAAAAGGACAGGCCTTTCCAAAAACGAGGCCTACGCGCTGATCCTTAGCTGCAAACATTAAGGAGGAACGATGGCAGAGCATCAAAAGTATGTGGAAATGGCCCTCAACATGGGCGCGGCGCACGCGGTGCCGTTCACGATCGACCAAATTCACTTCGATAGCCGCACGCTGCTCAAGTGCATGTACGGCTGCGCGGACTGGGGGCGCAACCACACCTGCCCCTCCCGCCCGGGAAACCCCACGATGGCCGAATACCGCGAGATGTTCTCGCGCTATGGCGGCGGCATCATCATCCATGCCAAGGATAAGGCGACCTCGCAAAAGGCGTCGTTCGCCATCGAGGGCGAGGCGTTTCGCGACGGGTATTACTTCGCCTTTTC
This sequence comes from uncultured Clostridium sp., assembly GCA_964396085.1. GTDB lineage: Bacteria > Bacillota > Clostridia > Christensenellales > CAG-138 > Phil1. The sequence goes on from CAYNDC010000113.1 coordinate 3,093, forward strand.
GCTTTCGGATTGCGCGCTGTGCGGGGAATGTGCGGCGATTGAGGAAAACCCCTGCCGGTTTGCGCACATGGCGCGGCCTGCCTTCCACAGCGTGGGGATCGATGTGTTCCGGACCGTGCGCGCCTTTGGCCTGCCGCTGTTCACGTTGGCGGATGCGGCGCGGGAGGAACAAAACTGGTACAGCGCGGTGTTCATCGAATAAACGCGCCGCTCCTGCGGCGCACGGCCGGCTTGCGCGTGCGGTTGCGCCGCCCTATAATAAACTATGATTTATCTCTCCCGCTTCGATAAGCTGCATACGCCCGAAAACGCCGGCTACTCCTTCACGGTGCCGCTGATTGCCGCGCTCGAAGGCATTTCGTTTACCGCGCCAGTGACCGTTTTCGCGGGCGACAACGGCAGCGGCAAGACTACGCTACTCGAGTTGATGGCGGCCAAGCTTTCGAGCGTACGCATCGGCGCGGGCAACCGCGGCGAGCGGCGCGCACTGCTCGAGGGCGCGGCGCGGCATTTCCGCGTCACACGCGCTCGCACGCAAAGGCTATGCTTTTACTTCACAGCTGAGGATTTCTCCCGTGAGCTTGAGGCGCGCATGGAGATCAGGCGGGATGCCGAGGAGGCGCTGCGGGAGATCGAGGGCGGTTACGGCGGCCGCTCGGCCTATGCCAAAGCGCTCGCCTCGATGCCCTTCGCGCGCACCATCGGCGAGATGGACGCGCAATATCGCGCGGAGCTGACCGAACGCAGCCACGGCGAGGGCTTCCTCGATTTTTTTGGCCAGCGGCTCGTGCGCGGCGGGCTGTATTTGCTCGACGAGCCGGAGGCGGCGCTGACGTACTTCAACCAGCTCGTGCTACTCAACATGATCCGCGACGCGGCCGCCGGGGATTGCCAGTTTATCCTCTCGACCCACTCGCCCGTGCTGTGCGCGTGCCCCGGCGCCGAGATTTATGAGCTTTCGCCGGAGGGGCCGGTCAAAACGGAGTATGATTCGCTTACCAACGTGCGTTTTCTTCGCATGTTCCTCTCCGAGAGGGAGCAACTTTTAAGGCTGTGAACGATGCGCCTTCGGGCGGCAGGGAGGGAATTATGGGCTACATTGCGGGCGTGGGTGCGCTCAACGCGGATTTCATCGGCAGGTCGCGGGAAACGCCCGTGATGCGCGATTCAAACCCCGGCTTTGCGCGGCTCAACGCGGGGGGCGTCACGCGCAACATCCTGGAGAACCTCGCGCGCATGGGCATGGAGTGCCGCCTCATCTCGGCTGTGGGCGCGGATGCGATGGGACAAACCGTCCTTTCTGCGACGCGGGAGGCCGGTGTGGATGTTTCCCGCACGCTCGTCGTGCAAGGGGCGGCGACCTCCTCCTACTGCGCCATCCTCGATCCCGCGGGCGATATGTTCATCGCGCTCTCGGATATGCGCATTCTGGAGCATGTCAACGAAAGCTACCTCGATGAATGCGCCGCGCTTTTGCGCTGCGCGGATGCGGTGGTGCTCGATCCGAGCCTGCCGCTGAGCGCCATCGAGCATGTGCTAACGCTTGCACAGGGCGCGCCGGTCATCGCCGACCCTGTTTCCACCCACTATGCGAAAAAACTCCTGGGCATTACCGGAAGCTTTTTCGCGCTCAAACCCAACCGCATGGAGCTGGAGATTCTCACGGGCATGCCCTGTGATACGCCGGCGGCGCTTCGCCGCGCGGCGGAGGCTCTCGTAAATACAGGCTGCAAGCGGGTATACGTCACGCTTGGCGCAGAAGGCTGCGCCTATGTGGATGATGCGGGGAACTATCTTCGCATGAAGCTGCGCCCGGCGCTCCGCATGGAAAACGCGACCGGTGCGGGGGATGCGTTCACGGCGGCGGCTGTCCTATCCATCGTGCGCGGCTATGCGCCGGAACGCAGCGTTTCCCTCGCGCTCGCGGCGGGCCTCGCGGCGGCGCTTTCTCCCGCAACGGTCGAGCCGGCGATGAGCCTGACGCTGCTCGAGCGGATTTTGTCCGAAAACCCGCCCGCATTCTGTTGACATTGGGCGGGAGTTGCGATAGAATAACGGAGCGCCTTTAAAAGGTCGCATGCGCCCGTAGCTCAGCGGATAGAGTGCCCGGCTACGAACCGGTAGGTCACAGGTTCAAATCCTGTCGGGCGCGCCAGAATGATGTATCAAAATAGATATATCGCCAAAAATCCCAGACTTTG
>CAYNDC010000114.1:0-5278 GCA_964396085.1 uncultured Clostridium sp.
CTTGCAAAACCCGATGCCGAGCGCGGCGCGGGAATGCCGTTTTTACCCCGGCAAATGGCAGCAATATGAGCCGAGACTTAAGTCCCTTGCTCCGGGCGGCAAATACTGGTTTGGCAAGGGTAACTATTTAATTGGAACGCTGATGCTTGATAGAATTGCAATGCGAGCTCAAAGAAACGTCATAGATTTTTAAAGAAGAGTATGCTAATGTTATTATAATAGGGCCAGTACTTTGGGGGCGTTGATCACGGAAAGCGTGGTCATGAACACGCGGCTGATAAAATTATGTAAATTATTTATAGAAGGAGGACAAGCCTGTGGAAAAGGGACTGATCGGCGTTATGTTGATGATGGTGAAGGAAGAGGTGGCGAAAATTGGAATATACGCCGTGATGAAGCGTCTGAAGGAGATGGGCTTCAATGCTGTGGAGGTTTCTCAGATCGCCATGACTCCCGAGTTTGTATCCGAGTTGGATCGTGCCTGCAGGGAGCTGGACATGGAGGTCGCCTCGCTGTCCTGCTATCTGGCGCCTCTCTTTTCAGGTTCTAAGCATCCGGGGGACACCCTAGCGGACGACTTCGATAAGATAGTTAAGGACTGCAGGACCCTGCGTTGCACCACCCTGCGTTCGGGCATGCTGCCCATGAGCTGCATGGAGTCCGGCGAGGCAGCCATGAAGTTTATAAAAGACTGCGAGCACTACGCTCTGCGCTTAAAAGAGTTTGGCATCAATTATTACTACCATGCCCACCACATGGAGATGGCCTTCTACAACGGAGAACGCCTGATGGATACCATGCGTGATAACACAAAGTGCCTGGGCTTCGAACTGGATAGCCACTGGATGTGGCGTGGCGGCGTGGATCCGGTGGAGTACATCAAGACCTTTAAGGGTCGCATCCACTTGCTGCACTTGAAGGATTACCGTATAGGAAAGGTAGATTTCGCCTCCTATCCAGTGCCAGATGAAAAAAAGATAAATTTTATGTTCAACGCCGTCGTGCAGTTTGCCGAGGTGGGAGAGGGCACGCTGGACATGCCGAGCATCATCCGCACCGCTAGGGAGTGCGGCACGGAATATTTCCTTATCGAGCAGGACGAGTTTTACGGCCGCGATCCTTTCGAAAGCATCGCCATCTCCCGAGCCAACTTGGTAAAGATGGGCTTCGGGGATTGGTTCGCGCGGGGCTGACGGGCTCGTCTGCTTATCCAAGCAGAAAGAATATAGGCTCTATATCACAAGTCCGCTGCAAATGACAGCGGACTTGTGATATACTGCGCGCTGGTCACACGGCTTGGGCGCCCTATGTGTCCCTAACCGCCTAAGCCCGCAGTGTGTCCGGTGGCTGAGCGGCCCGGCGGAAGCCGCTGGGACTGCAACCAACTCGCTTTGAAAACACCTTAAAAAAGTTGCTGTAGTCCGGGTATCCGCAGGCTCGGCTCGCCTCTTGCAGGGGAACCCCGTCCAGAATCATCGCTTGGGCAGTGATGATGCGGTATTCGATGACGTAGCTATAGAAGGGCTTGCCGATAATTTGATTGAACATGTTCTCTAGGGTGGACATGCTCACATGAAAGCGGGCGGCGGTGGAGAGCAGGGTCAGTTTCCCGCTGAAGTTGTCGTGAATGTAGGCCAGCACCTCCTCCATCATGTCGTTGCGCTGATTGCTGAGGCTCTTCAGTTGCCCGCCGCCGCTCATAATGAAGTTATTGGCTTTGGCTATGAAGCGCAGGCAGTTGGCCTGTAAATATAGGTCATTGCAAATCTGCTGGGTGGTTATATCGTCCCAGGAGTTCTCCAGTAGCTTTAATATCTGGCGGCGTTGAAGTTCCGAGGGGTGGATGAGGAACTCATCCTGTTCGGCGCAGCATCGCAAAAAGTAATCCGACATTGGATAATGCTCCAGCGACTCAATGTATTCCCGGGAGACCCAGAAGAAGTAGCGGCGGTAGGGTTGGCTACTATTTTGTCTAAAAACCGGATGATGTAGCACCATTGGCGGGATCACCAAGATGTCACCAGGCTCAAGTTGATAGTTTTTCTGCCCGATAACGTACCGGTCCAAATCGCCACCGACAAAGATGTAAAACTCGTAAAAAACATGGGCATGGAGGGAGACCCTGGGGGCCGTCTGGTCCATGCAATAGCGTAGCTCCAGTAGGGGCCGAGACATCTCCTGGCTGGGGGAAAAGCCCAGGGGATCTGCCGATTTGACCATGATGCCCATAAAAAAACCTCCGCGAAGACTGCCGTAATCCAATCGAAGCTCCACCAAATTATGCGTATATGATACATTAATCTTATTAGAATTGCAATGTTATGCCATAGAATGGTTATGGATTTTAGCGTAATATGTATGTTAATATGAGTCCAACCTGGGTGTAAGTGTATGCGGCAGCAGCAAGCCACACTAAGCGAAGGCCCAGGCGCAGTTTTTGCTTTCACGAAGATAAAAGGAGGAATAAAAATGAAGAGACTTCACTCGTTGCTAGGCCTTTTGTTAGCACTCACCATGGTGCTGGGCGTGCTGGGCGGCTGCAGCCCGTCCGGCAGCGGCGCCACCCCCACCGCCGGCGTGACTAGCCCCGGCGCGACTACTGCTGCCCCGGACTCTACTCCTGGTGGAGAGGCCACCGGCCCTAACGATGCCTCCGTCACCATCGGCGTTCCTCAAATTTTGACCACCCTATCCCCGCTGGGTACCACGGCGAGCCTTCTCTACGCCTATTCCATTCCCCTTTATGAGCGCTTGATGTACCTGAACAGCGAAGGCAAATATCTTCCCTGGCTATTGAAGAGCTACACCGCTGAGACCGACGGCGTGACCTACAACTTTGAGATTTACGATTACATCTACGACTCCGCGGGTAATCATATCTCCGCCAGCGACATCGTGTTTGTCATCGAGAAGAACATCGAGAAGAACATGAAGCCCAACTTCGGCAAGGTTGAGTCGGTAGAGGCCACCGGCGAGTACACCGTGAAAATCGTGTTCAAGCAGGACATGGTTTTCCTCTTCCAGGCTTTGATGTGGGACACCGACGTGTTCTCACAAGCGGCCTTTGAGGCCAGTAGTGACGAGATGGTCACCGAGGCCATCAGCACCTCACAATACAAAGTCACTAATTTCGTCTCGGACTCCACCATTACCTATGAGAGAAGAGGCGACTATTGGCAGACTGATGCCAGCCTTATACCCGCCGGCATGGAGGCCAATACCAAAACCATGACATTCCAGACAATCGCAGAGGTTGCCCAGAGGATGATTGCCCTTGAGACTGGGACCGCGGATATGGTGTTTGATATCGACGGGGCTACCGCTGGGTCTTATGTTGACAACGTCGATTATATAGCTGAGCCCACCGATGACAAGGAAGGCAATACCCTGTTCTTCTCCGGGCACGAGAGCAGACTTGTTGCAAATGATTTGAACCTGCGTCTGGCCATCTGCTATGCCCTTGACGCTGAAGCCTTCGTTCAGGGAGCGGCCTACGGCTACGGCGATGTGATGTACGATGTTTGCGTCAACTCCGGCATGGGCTACAATCCGAAATGGTCTTCCGAGGAATACTTCCCATATGACCCGGCGAAGGCGAAGGAATATTTGGCCAAATCCAACTACAACGGCGAAGAGCTGGAGATCATGACCCTAGCCTCCAGGCAGCGCTCAGCCGAGATTCTCCAGAGCTACTGTGCGGCGGTGGGCATCAATGTCAAAGTTAACGTACTGGACTGGGCCCTCCTGAGCCAGCTTCGCTTGGATGGTTCCGCCTATGACCTGTTTATCTGGAGCATCAACACTTCCAGCTTGGCCTACAACTGGTCCCTCCGTTACGACTGCAACGCCTACAGCACCGGAGATGCCACCTCCCGCCACGACTACCAGCTGGCCGAGATGCTGTATTCAACTTGGATCAACAGCGGCTACACCGAGGAGAACATCGACAAGGTCCACTATTATATTATGGATAACGCCTATGCCTACGGCATTTTCGAGATGTACAAGTTCATGTTTGTCCGTAGCGATGCCGGCATGACCAACGTAGTCAAGACCTATTACGGCCATGTGGCCCCGTGGGCCACCACCTTCGACCAAGACTGATGAAGTAATTTGTAAAGCGGCTAGCCGAAGCAGGCAGTTTTCGGTGCCTGCTTCGGCCAAATACAATAAAGGAGCACGCTGACGTCGAATTTTAGCTGCTACAGAGCGGAGGAGATCACGTGTCAAGGTATATTTTAAAAAGGGTACTGTGGATGATCCCCATTATTTTGGGTGTTGCTATTTTGGTGTTTTCGCTCTTGTATTTTGCCCCAGGCAAGCCAGAGGAGCTTATCTTGGGTAGCCACGCTACCGAGGAGGCATATACCGCAAAGCGGATAGAACTGGGGTTGGAAGACCCCTATTTGGTCAGGCTCGCGCGCTTTTTGAAGGAGGCCTTCCTGGAATTTGACTTCGGCAGCTCCTGGTTCACTCGCATACCCATCATCGATACCATCGCCGAACGGCTTCCCCGGACCATCGTGCTGACCTTATGTACTTTCCTGTTCTCCTATGGCATCGGTATCCCCCTGGGTATCATCGCCGCCACCCACCAGAACAAATGGCAAGACACCGCCAGCATGCTCGTCGCACTGACCGGCGTTTCCCTCCCCAACTTCTGGCTGGCGCTCATCTTGGTGCTGGTGTTCTCCGTCAGCTTAGGTTGGCTGCCGGCCATGGGCATAGGGGGCCTGCAATACTACATTCTGCCGGCACTTTCGGGCTGCTTCAGCTCCCTGGCCATCTGCGCGCGGCAAACCCGCTCCTCCATGTTGGACGTCATACGCTCAGATTACATCACCACCGCGCGGTCCAAAGGTGTGCCCGAGCGCCAGGTCATCACACGGCATGCCTTCAAAAATGCCGTCATTCCCATCATCACCATGGCCGGGGGAGATTTTGGTTCTCTACTAGGCGGCATGATGGTAATAGAGACCATCTTTTCCATCCCTGGCATGGGCATCTTCATTGTCAACGCCGTGAACACCCGTGATTATCCCGCGGTGCAGGGAGGGTCACTCTTCCTCGCCATCACCTTCAGTATCATCATGCTACTGGTAGATTTGCTCTATGCCGCCGTTGATCCGCGCATCAAGGCGCAGTATTCCTCTCAAAACAAAGCAAGGAGGATGCGAGCCCATGTCTGAGGCAACCGCAGCCGTTGTGACAGTAATAAAGGTGAAAAAGAGCAGCGAATTCAAGCGCGTCTTCCGCCAACTGCGTAAAAATAAAGCGG
>CAYNDC010000115.1:0-5276 GCA_964396085.1 uncultured Clostridium sp.
TCATCGAGTACCATCATACTCTATCGCTGTAACGGGCGACCCCGGCTCCGTTCTAGTCGGCAAATTGCCTTTCTTCGGGCTGCTGTGCGGATGAATTCAAAACGCAACCTTGCCCCTCGCACCGACCGGGAACTCTCTGAAAGGTCTAATCGTTTCTACGCTTCCGCCTGTTCGCATTTGATTAAAACGCATTATAGCGCCGCCCGCTAATCCTGTCAACCCCAAATCCGATATTTTCTCAAAGCGCGGCGGCGGGGGTTGCGGCTGTAATATTATACTGTTGTTTTTTGGGAAAATTATATGATAGAATAACTTAGTATCATTGGCATGCAGCGGTGCCGATGAATTGTTTACAGGAGAATCCGGGCGAGTCCCTCCGGGGAGGGAGGGTGGCGCTATGCGGCCACAGTCCGGCGCATGGAGATGGAAACGATATGAGCAACGCGACATCGGTTAAGCGCATTTGTGATCATGTAAAAGAACAGATCATATCAAAAGCGCTGTTCCCGGGTAACCGCGTCACCGAAGAGGATTTGGCAAAGGCCATGAACACGAGCCGCACGACCGTGCGCAGCGCCATTACACGACTGAGCTACGAGGGGTTTGTGGAGATCGTCCCCAACTGTGGTGCGTTCGTCGCAAGGCCCACTTTGAGCGACATCCGGCAGGCGTACGTCGTGCGAACGGCGCTTGAAACGCAGGCGGTGCGCCTGACAGCAAACCATATCGAACCCGACTCCCTCGCCAAACTCCACAAGAACTTGGAGGCGCAGGAAGTCCTGACCCGCCATTTCTCCATGAGCGAATACGCCTATCTCAACCGCGAATTCCATTGGGAAATCGTCAAGGCGGCCAACAATCCCTATATCGAAAAGTATCTCAACGAAATTCTCAACAAAATGGTGCTCTACCTGATTTTCTACGACAGCTCTCTCAACAACAACAAGAGCCTGATCAGCCACGCCAAAATCGTTGAGGCCATTGAAAGACACGATGCACGAACGGCGGAAGAGGCTGTGATGGAGGACATACTCATCGGGAATTCGCTGCAACTTTAACCAGCTCTTTGCAACCCGCTCAGCAGGCCGCACAAGCGAACCGGTCGCCTCCAAAATAAGGATGAATCGTACTTTGGGTTTATTCCTGTTGACATTTAAGCAAAATTGTATACAATTAAACTGGACAAGATAACATGCAAACGAAGATCGCCGGTCTGTACCCAACACAACACAATGTTGGCACACACATACAGATGAATGATGAAGTGTATGAACCCACACGCTATTTGGTTTGAACTGACCTGTGGAATCGATGATAATATAATATATACTAAAAATGGGTTTTGCTTTTCGGCGCATCAGATCACACCAGCCAGTGAAGAGAATGAGTTATCAAACGATCAAGCGGAGGCAATCAATGATATTCGGAATCCTTAAAGACATCAAAGAAGGCGAAAATCGCGTGATCTGCACACCGATGGAAGTGCGCAGCATCATTGCGGATGGACATACCGTGCTCGCGCAGCATGACTGCGGCCGCGGCTCGGGCTTTTCGGATGAGGCATACGCTCAAGCAGGCGCGCAAATCATCGCGGGCGCCAAGGAGATATATGAGCGGTGCGACATGGTGGCCAAGGTCAAGGAGTTTGAGCCGTGCGAGTTTCCGCTCATCCGCAAGGACCAGATCGTGCTTGGTTGCATCCATCCCGCCGGCCATCCAGAGGAGACGGACGCGCTCCTCTCAAGCGGCTGCATCGCATTCACTGCGGAGGACTGCCACCGCTACGGCTCGCCCAACTGCGAGGCAGCGGGCAAGCAGGGGGCGCTCTTCGGGTTGGAGTCGATGCTCACCATCAACGGCGGCAAGGGAAAATTCGTTGGCGGTTTTGCGGGTGCGCCGGGCATGAACGTGCTCATCCTGGGCGGCGGCGTGGTTGGCCAGGGGGCGCTCAGCGTGCTGTATGCGCTGGGGGCGAGCGTCACGGTGATGGATATCAACGTGGGCGTGTTGAGAATGCTCAGCGACCGCTACAATCAAAAGATCAACACCATGTTCTGCACGAAGGAAACCATAGCCTCCGTTTTGCCGAACACCGACATGGTCGTCAATGCGGTCAAATGGCCCAAGCAAAGGAAGGATTTTCTCATCGATCAGGAGATGCTCAAGCTCATGGAGCCGGGCAGCGTTCTGGTGGATATTTCTAACGACGAGCCGGGAGCGATTGAGTCGAGCCATGAAACGCACCACGATCATCCGCGCTACGTAGTCAACGGCGTGGTGCATTACTGCGTGAGCAATATTCCCGGCGCGGTGGCGCACTCGACGAGCGTGTCCTACGCGGCGGAGATGCTCCCATTTATCCAAAGCCTGCTCAACCGCGGCGTCGAGGAAACCTGCGTGCGGGACGGGTATTGGAGGCGAAGCCTCACCTGCTATCGCGGCTACCTCACCCATGAGGAGACCAGCGGCGTCCAGGGCAAGCCCTGGATCAGGCCAGAGGACATTCTGGGCATCGCGCAGCGCAGGCTCGATCCGGCGCCACCGGCCACCACCACGCGCTCGGATCTGTTCATCAAGCGCGAACTTTGAGCGCGGCGCATATGGTGTTCGGATTAGCGCGAGATTACAAGGCCGGGGAAAACAGGACCATCGCAACGCCCCGGGAAATCGCCTCCATCGTGGGCGCGGGCTTTCCCGCCATCGTGCAGGCGGGCGCGGGGGAGAGAGCCGGTTTCCCGGATGCTCTCTATGAGGCCGCAGGCGCGCACATCGTGCCTTCGATCGCGGATGTATACCGCGAGGCGGATTTCGTCGTCAAGGTCAAGGAAGTTCTTGAGCCGGAGTACGACCTGTTGCGCTCGGGGCAAATCGTCATGAGCGCGTTGCATCCTGCGGGGCATCCGCAGCAGACGCAAAAGCTCATCGAGAAGAAGGTCACGGCCTTTGCAGCGGAGGACAGCCACCGTTACGGCGCGCCAAATAGCGAGGCCGCCGGGAAACAGGGCGCGCTGTACGGCCTCGAGTCCCTGCTCACGACCAACGGCGGCAAGGGCAAGCTCGTGTGCGGCCTGGCGGGAGCACCGGGCATCAACGCCATCGTGCTGGGCGCAGGCTATGCAGGCAAGGGCGCCGTGCAGATTCTCCACGGTCTGGGGGCGCGCGTCACCGTGCTCGATGTGGATCTGGGCAGGTTGCACGAGATCGACTACACGTATCAAATGGCAGTCGACACGCTGGTGTGCACCAAGGAGGCGATCGCGGCGCTGTTGCCGCATACGGACCTCGTGGTCAACTGCGTGCGCTGGCCAAAGGAACGCAGCGACTTTTTGATCGAACGAAAGATGCTATCGCTCATGGAGCGCGGCTCTGTCATCGTAGACGTATCCAACGATGATCCCGGCTGCATTGAAAGCAGCCGTGAGACGAACCATGACAACCCGCGTTATACGGTGGACGGCGTCGTCCATTTCTGCGTGAGCAACATCCCAAGCGCCGTCGCCAACACGGCGTCCGTCGCGTACGGCTCGGTCATGCTTAGGCATTTTCTGAATATTCTTCAAAATGGTGTCGCACAGGCTTGTGCGAGAGACGGCTATCTGAGGCGCTGCCTCGTGTGCCATAACGGAATCCTGACCAACGAGGAAACCAGCGTTGTTCACGGCGTTCCCTGGATGCCCCCGGAAAGAGCGCTGGGGATTGAAAAAGAAAAGCTTGATCCCGCGCCGCCATCCACGGCGACCCGCTCGTACAATTATATCGATTGAACCCTCAACACAGTGCGCCGCAAAATAATGGCAAAACGCCGGCGGTTGTCCCGCAGGCTTTGCAAATAGCGACCAAGAGTTAAGGAGGAACACATGAAGAAAACACTCGCAATCTTGATGGCTTGCCTGATGTTCGTTCTAGTGCTCGCCGGCTGTCAGGGCGGAGGACAAACAACGGAAAAGCCGAGCACAACAGGCCCCGCAACGACGGATAACAGCGGCGGCACGCCCGGCACGAACAACGACGATAGGACGATGTACCTGCGCAAAACTTCGTCGCTGCAGTCTACCGACTGGGAAGCCACCACCAACACGACCGACATGCAGATCACTTGGGTACAGATTTTCGAAGGTCTCTACGGAATGAACGAGTCCACCGGTGGATACTACAACCTGCTCGCCAAGGACATCCAGATCAGCGATGACGGCCTCGTATACACGATCACGCTCGTCGACGCCACCTTCCAAAATGGCGACCCGCTGACCGCTCAGGACGTGGTGTTCAGCTACAACAGGGCCATGCAGAACTCGCGCTTCAACTACGTGACCTCGATGATCGAATCCATCGAGGCCGTGGATGAAAAGACTGTTGTCATGACGCTCGAGTATGCGTACTCGGCCATCGCGCACACCTTCTGGTCGATCAAAATCTCCAGCGAGCGCGAAGTCACTGCCGCGGGCGACACCTTTGGCACCGTGCCGCACACTGCCGCCACCGGCCCGTATATCGTTGACACCTACGATGTGGCCTCCGGCATCACGCTCAAGGCGAATGAGAACTATTGGCAGGGCGCGCCCGCCATCAAGAACGTTGAGTACCTCGTCATCTCCGAGGACAGCGCGGCCGTCATCGCCTTTGAAAACGGCGAGATCGATTACCTGACCGACGCACCCCTCTCCGAGTGGCAAAACCTGTCTGCCGCCGCCGGCGAGAACTGCTCGCTCGTGAAGGGCAACAACATCCGCTTCCTCGCGATCAACTACCTCTCGCCCACCAACGGTAACATCCTCTCCAACCAGCTCGTGCGCGAGGCGATCTTCTATGCCGTGAACAAGGCGAACATCGTGCTCGCGTCCACCAGCGGCTACGGCCAGGCTGCATACGAATACATGCCTCACGAGTATGTCGCGACCTCGCCGAACGTGGAAGAAGGCAAGTTCAAGGTCTTTGATTTTGATCCCACCAAAGCCCATGAGCTTCTGCTGCAGGCAGGCTTCACAGAGGAGCAGATCACGGCCGGCATCGATGTAGGCACCATCACCACCTACGGTGCGGAAACCGCCGAAAAGGGCAAAGCCGCCGTCGTTATCCAGGCGAGCCTCAAGGAGTGCGGCATCAATGCCCAAGTCCAAATCGGCGAAGCCGCCAACATCACCCCGCGCCTCTACTCGCAGGACTATGACCTTTGCATTTTTGCCGACAGCGGCAACTATGACTATAACAACATCCGCCAGCAGGTTTGGCAGATTCCCCTGTTGGCCCCTGCCGGTGGTTCGTCTTTGTTCCGGTTC
>CAYNDC010000116.1:0-3435 GCA_964396085.1 uncultured Clostridium sp.
CCTCATATTGCAGGTCCTCGCGGAAATGGTGGTCGTCAAAGGCGATGTAATCATAACCCATCTCGTCGAGCCGGCGGCGCGCAAATTCATACCCGAGGATGGTCGGGTTGCATTTGACAAAGGCGTTGAGATGCTTTTCCTTAATTAAATACGTCGCGATCGCTTCGATTTCGCTCGGCGGGCAGCCGTGCAGAGTGGAGATCGTAACGCTCGTGCAAATGTGGGGGGAAATCGCGTCGATATACTCCGCATCCTCGGGGAAAATGGCCTTCGCCGCGCGGATGCATTCCTTCCATTCAGGGGTTTGGGAGGCGTCCTTCATGCCCTCGATGAAGCGGTCGAGCTTTGGGGTTTGAATGCCGGCGAGGTCGTAGCCCACGCTCATGTTAAATACGAAACCGTCCGGGTCTCCCAGTCCCCACTTGCGGCTCAACAGCTTGAGCGCGACCCAGGCCTTGACGTATTCGTCGAACGCCTGGGGCACGGTGAGCTCCGTGGACCATTCGCAGTTATATCCCTCGTCGGAAGCTAAAATGCACGGCCGCGCGATGCAGGCGGCAAGCTCCGCGCCGTCCATCTTCTGCACGGTCTTGAGCTCGAAGAAGCGCGCGCCGGCGAAGTACGAGGCGATGATGTTGCCCGCAAGCTGCGTGTTGGGGCCCGCGGCGGGGCCGAAGGGCGTTTCGATTTTTTCGCCGAAGAGCGGGAGGGTCCGCCCGTCTTTTTTATAGTATGCTTCGCTTACGCCAAGGGCGGAACCGTGGCGTTCGCGCTCCGTCAGGAGCGCTCTCATCAGCGCCTCAAAGGGCTGCGGGATCATGCGTTCGCTCATATTGCCTCCTTAGTGATCTTTGTGATGCGCGATGCGCTTATGCGTGGAGCCGCGCCCAGAGGGATTTCGCGGTCTCAAGCGTTTTGGCGTTGATTTCTTCCTCATCAATGTTGACGAGCACGCGGTCCTTCATCAATAGCTTGCCGTTGCACATGGTCGTCTCGCACTGACGGCCTGTCATGCCAAAGAGGATATGGCCGTCGATGTTATCGGCTGAGAACGGGGTGAACACCTTGTAGTCCATTACGATTACATCCGCGGCGGCGCCCGGCTTTAGGATACCCAAGGGCGCATTGAAGTAGCGCGCGGCGATTTTGGCGTTGTTCTCAAAGAGCATCGTCGTCACCTCGCCCCAGGCGACGTTTGGCATGCATGCGTTGTGCCGCTGTATGGCGAGGGCGGCCTTAAGGCTCTCGGTCATGTCGAAGGTGTACGCATCCGTGCCCAAGCCGATCAGGATACCTTTCTGGAACATTTGCAGCACGGGCGCGCAGCCCACGGCATTGCTCATGTTCGATTCCGGGTTGTTGACCACCATGGTGTTCGTTTCATGAATAACATCCATCTCCGCTGCATTGACGTGGATGCAGTGACCAAGCAGAGTCTTCTCACCCAAAATGCCGTTGTTGAGCAGGCGGTTGACGCTGCGCGTGCCGTAGGTGCGAAGGGAGTCGTACACATCGTTCATCCCCTCGGCGACGTGGATGTGGAAGCCCGTGCGGCCGTTGTTTTCGGCAACGCACTTCTCGAAGGTTTTGTCGCTCAGAGTAAAGAGCGCGTGGCCGCCGAACATGGCCTTGATCATGGGGTCCTGTTCCTTCTCGCACCAGGTAATGAAATCGCCGCTCTCCTTGATGGCCGCGTCGCATTTTGCCTCGCCGTCCCGGTCGGAAACCTCATAGCACAGGTTCGTGCGCACGCCCAGTTCCTTGGCGACATCCTTGATGGCGAACAGGCTCCCTTCGATTTCCTTGTAGCTCGCGTGGTGGTCGAAGAGCGTCGTGCAGCCGGTCTTAATGCAGTCGATATAGGTTTGGTAGGCGCTGCGGCGCGTGTCGATCTTCCACCACATCCCATCGAGGATTTCATAGAAGTTCGTGGGGTTGTGGCCCGCTATGGAAAGGCCGCGTGCTGGCGCGCTGTAAATATGGCTGTGCGCGTTGATGAAAGCGGGCATAATAACGCCGCCGCGCGCGTCGACATATTCCGCATCCGGATATTTTTGACGCAGTGCCGCGTCCTCGCCAACCTCTTTGATCAGCGTTCCTTCCACTGCGACTGCGCCGCGCTCGAGATAGGGCAGCGCCGCATCCCGCGTGATGAGCCTTCCGTTGCCGATGATGATCATGTTCACCCTCCTTGTTGAATTGTGCGATTGTAGCGTGCGATCGCTAGGGTTGAAAAACGCGCGAAGTGTCAAACGAATCGTCTGACGCCCGCGCGCTAAGCACTTCCTTACAGCAGTCCATATGTTTTTTTTATTCTATCATGAGGGTGGGCGTTTATCAAGGTATATATGAATCAAAAAAATTTTAGTTTGCCTAAAACATTTTGGCGTTTTCCTCTTGAAATCCAATGTGGATATGGTAAACTAAATGCAGCGATGAGAGTGCGGAGGCTAGGTATGAACGAGGAACTGCTCGATACCCTGAGGCGCTTGGCCAAGGCCATAACGGCGCAATTCGGCCCGAACTGCGAAGTAGTTGTGCACGACCTTTCGGGCGGGGATCCGGAGAACACGATTGCCGCCATTGAGAACGGTCACGTTTCCAACCGCAGCGTGGGCAAGGGCGGCTCCCACATCGTGCTTGAGGCGATGAAAAGCGGCTCAAAGCGCCTGAACGATCAATACGACTATCTCACCAAAACGGCGGACGGCCGCATCCTTCGCTCCGGCACGGTATACATCAACGATCCCGCAGGGAAACCCATCGGCATTTTCTCAATAAACTTCGACCTGACCCCTTTTATGATGGCGCAGTCCGCGATGGAATCCATCGTGCGCGCGCAAAACAATACGGACGAACCGGAGCGCATCCCCACTAACGTCAACGAGCTTTTGGACGATCTGCTCGAGCAGAGCGTCAAGCTCATCGGCAAGCCGGTCGCCCTTATGAATAAGGATGACAAGGTGCGCGCCATTCGCTTCCTCAACGATGCGGGGGCGATGCTCATCACCAAGAGCGGAGACAAGATCGCCGGGTATTTTGGCATCAGCAAATATACGCTCTACTCCTATCTGGATTCCGGCGGCAAAGGCTGACCGCTGTTGATAAGAACACTTCAACCATTCAAAGAAAAAAAGGAGCGAATCATGGATTTTCAGAAGATCAAACAGGCAAGCGACGGATATCTCCCGCAGATGACGAAGTTTCTGCGCGACCTCATCAGGATTCCTGGCGAGAGCTGCGGCGAAGAAGGCGTAATCAAGCGCATTGCTGCCGAGATGGAAGCCGTGGGCTTTGACCGGGTCGAGATCGACGGGCTTGGAAACGTGCTCGGTTACATGGGCGAAGGGGAGCGCCTCATCGCCTACGATGCGCACATCGATACGGTGGGTCTGGGCAACCTGAACAATTGGAACTTCGATCCCTACGAAGGCT
>CAYNDC010000116.1:3445-4936 GCA_964396085.1 uncultured Clostridium sp.
AGAACGAAACCGAGATCGGCGGCCGCGGCACGTCAGATCAGCTCGGCGGTATCGTGAGCTCCGTTTACGGCGCAAAAATCATGAAGGATCTTGGGCTGATTCCTGCGGGCACGCAAATCCTCGTGACCGGCACCGTGCAGGAAGAGGATTGCGACGGCATGTGCTGGCAGTACATCTACAATAAGGACCATGTCAAGCCCGAGTTCGTGGTCATCACCGAGCCGACGGACGGCGGCATTTACCGCGGTCATCGCGGTCGCATGGAAATCCGCGTGGATGTGCGCGGCGTTTCCTGCCACGGCAGCGCGCCGGAGCGCGGCGACAACGCCATCTACAAGATGGCCGACATCCTCAAGGAAGTCGAACAGCTCAACAACAACGGCTGCGCGGATGATGTGCAGATCAAGGGCCTCGTCAAGATGCTCGACCCCAACTTCAACCCCGAACATTACGAGGATGCGCGCTTCCTGGGCCGCGGCACGGTGACGGTTTCCCAAATCTTCTTCACCTCCCCCTCGCGCTGCGCGGTGGCGGACTCCTGCTCCATTTCGCTTGACCGTCGCATGACCGCCGGCGAAACCTGGGATTCCTGCATCCGCGAGATCGAGGCGCTGCCCTCCGCTCAAAAGCACGGCGCGAAAGTCACCATGTACATGTACGACCAACCCGCGTGGACGGGCGAGGTGTACGAGACCGAGTGCTACTTCCCGACCTGGATCAACACGGAAACCGCCCCTCACGTGCAGGCGCTCTCCGATGCGCACAAGGCCCTCTACGGCACCGAGCGCACGAGTGAAGCAGGCAACATCGACAAGCGCCGCCGCCCCCTCATCGACAAGTGGACGTTCTCCACCAACGGCGTCTCGATTCAGGGCCGCTATGGCATCCCCTGCGTGGGCTTTGGCCCCGGTGCAGAGAGCCAGGCGCACGCCCCCAACGAGATCACCTGGAAAAAGGACCTCGCGGTTTGCGCGGCGGTGTACGCGCTCGTGCCCTCCCTCTACAAGGGCAAGAGCGGCGAGGATGTAACGCAGTTCCGCGCGACGCTGACCGACAACAAAATTATTTAAGGAACGTACGGAGGATTTATGAACAACGTCAAGCACTACACCGACGCGATCCAGAAGCTGAACCTGAAAGACATGTACGAGGGCGACTTCTTCCTCACATGGGAGAAGAGCTTTGACGAAATCCAGGGCGTGTTCGCTGTGGCGGATGCTCTTAGGAATCTTCGCGAGCGCAACATCTCCTCCAAGATTTTCGACAGCGGCCTTGGAATCAGCCTCTTCCGGGACAATTCGACCCGCACCCGCTTCTCCTTCGCCTCCGCCTGCAACCTGCTCGGTCTTGAGGTGCAGGATCTCGACGAGGGCAAGAGCCAGATCGCCCATGGCGAAACGGTGCGCGAGACAGCCAACATGATCTCCTTCATGGCGGACGTTATCGGCATCCGCGATGACATGTACATCGGCAAGGGCAACAAGTACATGC
>CAYNDC010000116.1:4946-5259 GCA_964396085.1 uncultured Clostridium sp.
GCGTGCTCGAACAGAAGCCCACGCTCGTGAACCTCCAGTACGACATCGACCATCCCACGCAGGTCATGGCGGATACGCTGCACCTCATCCACGAGTTCGGCGGCCTTGAGAATCTGCGCGGCAAGAAGGTTGCGATGACCTGGGCCTATTCGCCCAGCTACGGCAAGCCGCTCTCCGTGCCCCAGGGCGTGATCGGACTGTTCACGCGCTTCGGCATGGACGTGTCGCTCGCCTACCCCGAGGGCTATGAGGTGATGGACGGCGTCGTTGACATCGCAAACGCCTGCGGTGACTATGTTTGCGGCTGTGGTGG
>CAYNDC010000117.1:0-5229 GCA_964396085.1 uncultured Clostridium sp.
AGCGCGGCGTTGATTCCCGCCAACAGGCCCTGCGCCGCGGCCTCCTCATAGCCGGAGCTGCCGTTGATCTGCCCGGCGAAGTACAGCCCCGCGATCTCGCGGCTCCCCAGCGTCGCGTTGAGCGCGAGGGGATCGATGCAATCGTACTCGATGGCGTAGCCGTAGCGCGTGACGCGGCAGTTTTCAAGCCCCGGGATAGTTTGCAGCATCTCGCGCTGCACATCCTCGGGCAGGGAGGTGCTCATGCCCTGCACGTATTTTTCATCGGTTGATAGGCCCTCCGGCTCGATGAAAAGCTGGTGGCGCTCCTTGTCTGCGAAGCGCATGATCTTATCCTCGATGCTCGGGCAGTAGCGCGTGCCCGTGGCGCGAATGAGGCCGGAATACATGGCGCTGCGCGAGAGGTTTGCCCGGATGACTTCGTGGGTTTGGGCGTTGGTGTAGGTGAGGTAGCAAGGAACCTGTTCGCGCGCTCTCTCGCCGGCGAGGAAGGAGAAATGCGGCTGCGGTTCATCCCCAAACTGCGGCTCCATACGGGCATAGTTAAGCGTGCGTCCCATGACACGCGCGGGAGTGCCGGTCTTAAAGCGGCGAAGCTCGAAGCCAAGCTGCGCGAGCGCGCCGGAAAGTCCCTCGGCACGCATGAGCCCCGACGGGCCGCTCTCCCAGACATGGCTGCCGATGAGGATGCGGCTTTTGAGGTAAACCCCCGCGGCGACGAGCACCGCACGACAGGGGATGCGCTCCCCCGGGGTGTGCAGGCCGCCCGAGAGGCGAACGCCCGTGACGCGGCCGTTATCCACATCGATAGTTTCGCACTCCCCCTGCATGAGGGTGAGGTTCTGTTGCATTTCCAGCGCGCGCTTCATGCGCTCGTGATAGCGGCGCTTGTCCATCTGCGCGCGCAGCGAATGCACGGCGGGCCCCTTGCCGGTGTTGAGCATGCGAATTTGAATGTAAGTATCATCCGCGGCAAGACCCATCTCGCCGCCCAGCGCATCGATCTCGCGCACGAGGTGCCCCTTGGAGGTGCCGCCGATGGCGGGGTTGCACGCCATGAGGGCGACAGAATCGAGGTTGAGCGTCAGGCACAGCGTGGTTAGCCCCATGCGCGCACAGGCGAGCGCGGCCTCGCAGCCCGCGTGCCCCGCGCCCAATATGACGATATCGTACCCTTGCTCCGCCATGCGTCCCCCTCTTCTCCCTCGCGCTTGTATGCGCAAGGTCGATTATACCAAACCCGCGCGCTTCTTGAAAGGGGCTATTTCCCGATGGGTTCATTATTTCCCAAAAGGGGAATGGCTTTACAGGCAAGCGCTTCTTCTATATAATAAACCTCTGAATCTAAATGCAGGAGTCAACGCCTATGTGGTTTCCCCTCGCGCTCGTCGCTTTGGTTTGCTGGAGCGGATCGGATCTTTTTTCCAAAATCGGCTGCGTGGACCCCGAGGATCGTTACAGCCCCCTCAAGATGATCGTCGCCGTTGGCCTAGTGATGGGCCTGCACGCGGCCTATGAAATGCTCTTTGGCGGCGCGCAGATGTCCGCCGAAGTCTTTTTGACATACCTGCCCGTATCGGCGCTCTACATCGTATCGATGGCGCTTGGGTATCTGGGTCTTCGCTACATCGAGCTTTCGATCTCCTCGCCCATTTGCAACACCTCGGGCGCGGTGGTGGCGGTGCTTTACCTGATCGCGGGCGAACCCATCGCCCCCGCGCAGCTTGCGGCCGTCGCCGCCATCGGCGTGGGCGTTTTGATGCTGGGCATCGTGCAGATGCGCGAGGACGACACGCTGCGCCTCAAGCGGCAGGAGGCCTCCAACCGCAAGTACGCCAAAAGCCTCCCCGCGCTGCTGATTCCCCTCGCCTACTGCCTGCTCGACGCCGCCGGCACCTACGCAGATGGCATCGTGCTGGAAACCCTCGACGAAAACGCCGCCAATGTCGCCTATGAATTGACGTTTCTGCTGTGCGCGGCCGTCAGCTTCCTCTATGTGAAGCTCATCAAAAAGCAGCGCTTCCTCCCCAAACAGGAAGCGCCCAAATACGTCGCCGCCGTCTTTGAAACCGGAGGGCAGTTCGCCTACATCTTCGCCCTTTCCCAAAACGCCATGCTCGCCGCGCCCGTGATTTCGTGTTATTGCGCGCTCTCGGTCGTGTGGAGCCGCGTGTTCCTCAAGGAAAAACTCGGCTGGAAGCATTACGCCTGCATCGCGCTGATCATCGCCGGCATCGCGGTTTTAGGCGCGTATGATGCCTGAGGAAAATTGACGCTTCACGCTTTGGGGGCTATCGCGGCGTTGCAACTTTCCCCTTGGATTGTTCCACAAAAAAACGGCCTCGCTTACACAAGCGCGGCCGTTGTTTTTAACGAAAGTCCATTGGCTACAGCCGTCGCTTGCCGCCGCTCCATACGGCGCAAACGCAGCGCGGATCATCGGCATAGATGAGGCGCTCGAGCCGCTCGAAGGGCGTGAGCGGGCGCGAGGGCGGCAGCATGCTATCCGTAAGCACAGCGGCGTGCAGCGCATCGCCTTTGGCGAAGCCCGGCCCCGCGCCGAAGTAGCGCGCGCCGGCGGAAGTCGCCAGGTAAAACGCCTCCGCCACGCTCAGGAACCGCTCCTGCTCCTGTTTGCCCGTGTAATAATAGCGAAGCTTCGAGGCGCGGATAGCCGCGCCCATCACATGGAACATCGAAATCTTCGCGCCGCCGGCAATATCCGACCCGAGCGCGATGTTGAGGCCCTCCTCGAGCATCGTGCGCACCGGCGCGACGCCGGAATAGATGTTGGTGTTTGAATCCGGGCAGTGCGCCACCCACACGCCCGCCTCGCGCATGGCCGCGCGCTCGCGCGCATCGCTGTGCACGCAGTGTGCCATGATGGTTCCCTTGCTCCAGAGGCCGCGCTTTTGATAGCTTTCCCAATATTGCGCGCAGTCGGGGCAAAGTTCCTGCACCCAGGCGATTTCCACATCGTTTTCCGAAAGGTGGGATTGAACGGGCACGCCGTACTCCTGCGCGATTTGCCCGAGGCCCCGAAGCAGCGCATCCGAACAGGCGGGGGTGAAACGCGGCGTGAGGATGGGTTGAAGGTCCCGGTACCCGCGCGCGCGGCACTCCTCGATGAACAGGCGCGTCTGGGCAAGCGATTCCTCGGTCGACTCGGTCAACTCCTTGGTGGTATTGCGGTCCATGTTGACCTTGCCCACATACCCGCAAACGCCCGCGCGCTCGAGTTCCTCCATGAGAATGTGCGCGGTTTCGCGGTGGATGCTCGCATAGATGGAAACGCGGGTCGTGCCCATGCGAATGAGCGCATCGGCAAGCGCGGCGTATACCGTGCGCGCAAAAACAGGATCCGCAAACAGCGCCTCGGTTTTGAAGGTATAGGTGTTAAGCCACTCGATCAGCGGCAAATCCATGCCCATGCCCAGCATCGCATACTGCGGCGCGTGCAGGTGGAGATCCACAAACGAGGGGATGATGAGCTTACCCGTGAAATCGTGCTCCCACTCGGGCCGCACGCCCGGGGGAAGCTCGCGATAGACGCCCTCGACGGCGCCGTCCTTGAGCAGCAAATAGCCGTTTTCGACGATTTCCGTCTCGCCCAGGCGCGGGGCGTGAATGATGGTTCCTTTGAGGGCTTCGAGCATATCGGTCTCCTTTTCCAGCCGGATGAGCGGGCCTTTGGCCTTCGCATCCTGAATCTTCAATTTTCCAACTCCGCCGCCTCGTCCACATCCATAAGCTCGCGCTCATCGGCAACGGGGGATAGGCAAAGCACCTCCGGATAGCGCAGGATGACCGCGCTGCCGCCGTCATCCCCCTCGAGCGCGCAAAGCTCCGGAAAAAAGCGCGCCGGGAAAACGACAGGGTTGCCCCGTTTGCCTTCAAAGGCGAGGGAGACGATACTCCGCGGATGCGCCTCAAACTCCGAAACGAGCGCGGCGACGCTTGCGCGTCTGAGGCGCGGCTGATCCGCCACCATGAACAGCGCCGCATCCGCGCCGAGCTTTTGCGCTTGCGCAAGCCCGAGGCGAATCGTGCGCGAAACGCCGGCGGCAGGATCGTCGTTGCGCACGGTAAGGTAGCCGCGCGCCGAAGCCTCTAAGAGCACAGGCTCGTAGCCGGAAACCACGATGATCTCGGCAAAGCGCTCGCGCGGGATGGCTTCCATCGCCAAGAGGTAGAGCGGCTTGCCGCGATAGAGCGCAAGGAGCTTATTCGAGCCGAAGCGCTTGCCCGCGCCTGCGGCCATGAGAATACATACGGTTTTCATCGCGTGTGCATGCATCCCGTGCGATGAATATACTGCCCAAATCCCGGCCGGACGAGCGCAAAGTTTTCCACCACGCGCACGCCGTTGACGAACACATCCCTCGCGCGCCCGCGCACCGCAAAGCCCGCGTAAGGCGAATTGTCGCAGTTGTGCGCGGTGTTGCGGTCCTCGATGACGCCTGCCTTTTCCGGATCCCACAGAACCAGATCGGCCGCGTACCCCGCGCCGACATGCCCGCGATCCTCCATGCCAAAGAGCAGCGCCGGCTTTCTCGAGAGCAACTGCACCATTTGCGGGAAGGTGAGTTTGCCCGCCTCGACGCCGTAGCGGTAGAGTAGCTCGCCCCGGTGCTGCACGCCCGCGCCGCCGTTTGGCGTCAGGGAAAAATCGTCGCGCCCGCGCGCCTTTTGCGCGAGGGTGAAGGAGCAGTGATCGGTGCCGATAAAGTCGATCTCCTCCGCGGCGAGGCCCGCCCAGAGCGCCTCACAATCCGCAGCCTTTCGCAGCGGCGGGGACATCACGAATTTCGCGCCGTCGGCATCGCCGTAGCGCTCATCTGTCAAAAGCAGGTATTGCGGGCAGGTTTCGAGGTAAACCTCCTGCCCGCGCGCACGCGCGCGCAGCGCCTCGTTAAGCCCCTCCTGGGTTGAAAGATGCACGACGTACACGGGCGTGCCCGCAAGCTGGGCAATGCGCATGAGCCGCCCCACCGCCTCCGCCTCGATCGCCGCCGGGCGCGAGAGCGGGTGGCCCTCCGGTCCCGTGAGGCCGCCGGCTTTGACCTCCCCGATCATGCGGCGCAGGACATCCCAGTTTTCGCAATGGACGCCCAGAAGGGCGTTTTCGCGCGAAACGGCCTTGAGCGCCGCGTAAATGGCGCCGTCGTCCGCGCGAAGCCCGTCGTAGACCATGTACATTTTATAAGAAGTGACGCCGGCCGCGCTCAT
>CAYNDC010000118.1:0-2660 GCA_964396085.1 uncultured Clostridium sp.
CCGGGGATGGCGATGACGCGCACGTCCAACCCCTCCGCCGCGAGGATCTCGATGCCGCGCAATGCGGCCGTTTGCCCGGCGCTATCCCCGTCATAGCACAGGTAGACGTTCTGCGCATACCGTTTGACCAAGTGCGCCTGCTGGCGGGTCATGGCCGTGCCGAGCGAGGCCACGGCATTGGTGATGCCCGCGCTGTGGAGGCTGATCACATCCATGTACCCTTCCACCATAATCAGCTCGTCCTTTAATCCCTTTTGCGTGTTCATGGCGTAAAGGTTGTTGCGCTTGTTGTAGATGGGCGTATCCCCGGTGTTGATGTACTTGGGCTGCTCGTCCTTTTTGATGGAGCGCGCGCCAAAACCCAACACCCTCCCGTTCGTAGCGATGATAGGGAAGATCAGCCTGCCGCGGTACGCGTCATAGCATCCGTCCCCCGCCTTGTTGCATATGCCGATACCCGCATCGATCATTTCCCGCGTCTGAAAGCCCTTTGCGCGCAAATGGCCGGTCGCTGCCTCCCACGCATCGGGTGCAAAGCCCAAGCCAAAGCGCACAGCGGTGCCCCAATCGACCCCGCGCTTGGCGAGATATTCCCGTGCGGCGGCACCCGCCTCGGCTTTGAGCTGGGCATGGTAAAACAGGGCCGCTTCCTTGCATGCGGCATACAGCCGCTCCTTATAGGCGCGCTGGGCGCGCAGGCGCTCATCCTCCGCCTCGCCGGGCAACTCCATGCCCGCGCGCTGCGCCAGATGTGCCACGGCCTCGTTGAAGTTGAGCCGCTCCGCCTTCATTAAAAAGGCGATCGTCCCGCCGCCCGCATGGCAACCGAAACAATAGAACATCTGCTTTTCAGGCTGCACGGAGAACGAGGGCGTCTTTTCATTGTGCAGCGGGCAACAACCCCATAGCCGCCCGCCTCGCGGCGCAAGCGACGTATATTCCGAAACGAGTGAGACGATATCCGTTTTTGAAAGGAGCTCGTTCAACCATTCATCGGGGATATATGGCATTTTCCGGCTCCTTTCCCGTTCATTTGCGTCCGTGTGCGCCCCAATCCGGCAGTGCAGGTACGCAAATGGTTATTTTCGTCGAATTTTCGGTTTATCCTGCCTCACTCACAATTATTTCACACCCATTCCTTTGGGACGAACAGCTTTTCATAATCCATGACGGCGTAGCGGTCCGTCATGCAGGCGATATAATCCGCGGCGACGCGCGCCTCCCCGTCCTGGGCGATAAACTTGGAAAAGTCCGCGGGCAACAGCTCGAGATGCTCGAGATAATACCGATAAAGCTGCTCGACGACATGCTTGCCCTTCCCCTCCTCGCGCTTGGCGACCTGGTTGAGGTAAACGTGCTCGAACATGAATGCGCGAAGCTTCCAGAATTTTTCGCTGACCTGCTGGGACATCTCAATCTCCGGCTGGCCGCAGGAGTTTTTCAGGACATCCAGAATCAGCGTGTTGATGCGATGCCCGTGGCTGTGGCCGAGAACCGCCGTGCAGTCGGCAGGCAGATCTTCCTCAAAGAGCACGCCGGCGCGGATGCTATCGTCAATATCGTGGTTGATGTAGGCGATCTTGTCGGAGAGGCACACAATTTTACCCTCGAGCGTAGCCGCCTGCCCTTTGCCGGAGTGGTTGAGAATGCCGTCGCGCACCTCCCAGGTGAGGTTGAGCCCCGTGCCGTTTTCGAGCTTTTCCACCATGCGCAGGCTCTGCACGTTGTGCTCGAAGCCGCCGGGCACGAGCTGGTTTAATACGCCCTCCCCCGCATGGCCAAAGGGCGTGTGCCCTAGATCGTGCCCGAGGGCGATGGCTTCGGTTAAATCCTCGTTGAGTCTGAGTCCCCGCGCGAGGGTGCGCGCGATCTGGCTCACCTCAAGCGTGTGCGTCAAACGCGTGCGGTAATGATCCCCTGCGGGCGAGAGGAACACCTGCGTTTTATGTTTGAGCCGCCGGAAGGATTTGCAGTGGATGATCCGATCCCGGTCGCGCATATAGTCCGTACGGATGGGGCATGGTTCGATGGCCGTTTCCCGCCCGCGCGTATCGGCGGCATGCGCTGCGTAAGGGGAAAGTATTTCCCGCTCGAGGCGTTCCGCCTGCTCGCGCAGAAAGCCGCTGTTGATATCAGCACCCGTCCAAATCGGAGCACATTGAAAGTCTTTTCGTTCGTTCATTCTGCTTTCATTCTGCACAAACTTCAAAAATCCTTTATTTAGGGCAAAAGAAGAATGGATAATGAAAATTATTTCGCAGCCTGGGCTTTTGTGCTGTGGCGAGCCAGGAAGAGGACTTCTCCAAAGGCGAAAGAACGAAAGAAATCCCCGCCCTTTCTCGGAGCGGGGAGGTCGGTTTGTTTGGGTGCGGGCGCGGTGACTCGGGATCATCCGCCTGAGACGGCGTCTGCGGCGGCTGCGGCATCCGCGGCGGCATAGTTGTAAAGTTCGCGCACCCGATTGCGCGGGGGCAGCGCGAACACGAGGATGCCGATGAGATAAATGCTCTGGAACGCAATCTGGATAATGCCGTAGGGCACCACCTCGCCCAGCGCGCCGGCCAGCAGTTCGCCCCCCATCATGGTGATGGAAGTGAGTACCGAGAAGAGTGCGTTGACCTTGGCGCGCATGGAATTGGGCACATGGCTTTGCACCGCGC
>CAYNDC010000118.1:2670-4568 GCA_964396085.1 uncultured Clostridium sp.
AGGGCATGAAGAAGAAGGTGCCATCGAGCAGCACGAACGTAAAATACACGGCGATGGCAATGGGAAAACGCTTCTTCTCCGGTATTTTGATAAAGTAGTGCAAAAAGCCGCCCACCATATAGCCCGCGCTTCGGATGGAGGTCATGAGCGCGAACTGGTCGTTGTTGAGCGTTGCGCTCCGGTTAAAAAACGGATAGGTCAAGATGTTGCCCGCGGAATCCGCAAACATCACGAGCGCAAAGAGCAAAAACACGGAACGGATGGCGGGGTCCTGCGCGAAATAGCGGAAGCCCTCGCGAAGGTCCGAGGCATATTCCCTCAGGTTCGTCTTTTCTGCCTCGATAAACTCGAACTTCGCGTCGATGCGGCTCTCGAGCGCGGCGTCGATCAAGCTCGCGAGGCCGTAAGCCGCGAGGATCACCGACATGCCGTACAGGTCGAAGAGCTTCATCGCCACAGGCGCGATGGCGACGCTGCAAAGGGGATACACCACGTTGAGGATGGCGTTGCCGCGCACGTAGTTTTCGCGCGCCATGATCTGCGGCAGCACGCTTGCGGAGGCCAGATGCGACACCACCCCGAAGCTGCTGATGAGCACGGAAAACACCATGTAGAGCAGATAGCTAAAGCCGATGAAATGGATCAGCACCGCGGCGATGAAGAACAGCGCCGCCAGGATAACCTCGTTGCGCACGAGCACCTTTAGGGGATTGCGCCTGTCGATGACCGGCCCGATGACCAGCGGCAGCACGAACTGCGGGATCATCGAAAGCGCCCCCAGCACGGCGGAAAGCGCGGTGGACTGCGTTTGCTCAAACACCACGACGCTCAGCGCGATGCTCAAGCCCACGCCGGCCGCCGCGGATATGATCATGCCGATAAAGGCGAGCAGAAAGTTTCTGTTCCACAGCCTCGTTTGCATGGACGTCTCCCTTCAAGCAAAATAACTCCCCGCAGGGAAACATAGCATTGCGCGCAGACTCCGCCCCCTTGCATACGGCACGGCCCCCGCCCAGCGGAGGCCGTGTTTCATTCGGGGGTTGATCGCGTTATGTCAACGCGTCAAATTGTCAGTTGTTCTTCAGCTTCGCCTGCGCGGCCGCAAGGCGTGCGATGGGCACGCGGAAGGGCGAGCAGGAGACGTAATCAAGTCCGATGCGGTGGCAGAACTCGATGGAGGAGGGGTCTCCGCCATGCTCCCCGCAGATGCCAAGGTGGATGTCCGGGCGGGTAGCGCGGCCCAGGCGAGCGGACATTTCCACGAGCTTGCCCACGCCGTTCTGGTCGAGACGGGCAAAGGGATCGGACTCGTAGATCTTCTTTTCGTAATAGGCATTGAGGAACTTCGCAGCATCGTCCCGGCTAAAGCCAAAGGTCATCTGCGTCAGATCGTTCGTGCCAAAGGAGAAGAATTCGGCCTCGGTTGCAATTTCGTCCGCAGTGAGCGCGGCGCGCGGAATCTCGATCATGGTGCCCACGAGGTAGGGGATTTCCATGCCCTGCTCCTGCATGACCTTCTTGGCTGTTTCGACCACAATGCTCTTGACGTAAGCCAGCTCCTTGATCTCACCCACGAGCGGGATCATGATTTCGGGCACGATGTTATTGCCGGTTTCCCTGCGCACGTTGATGGCGGCCTCGATGATCGCGCGGGATTGCATCTCGGCGATTTCGGGATAGGTGACGCACAGGCGGCAGCCGCGGTGGCCCATCATGGGGTTGAACTCGTGGAGATTGTTTATGGTGTGCTCCAGCTCGGCGTAGGGCAGGCCCATATCCTTTGCCAGCTCGGCGATGTCCTCCTCGGTCTGGGGAAGGAACTCGTGGAGGGGCGGATCCAAAAAGCGTATGGTTACCGGCCTTGCGCCCATGGCCTTGTATATGCCCTTGAAGTCCTC
>CAYNDC010000118.1:4578-5218 GCA_964396085.1 uncultured Clostridium sp.
CCCATCATGGGGTTGAACTCGTGCAAGCCTTCGACGGTGGCTTTAAGCGTTTCAAAGGAGAGGTTCATCTCCTTGGCCAGCTCAGCGATTTCGGAATCCTTGTGCGGGAGGAACTCATGCAGCGGGGGATCGAGCAGGCGTACCGTCACCGGGAACTCGCCCATCGCGCGGTAGATGCCCTCGAAGTCGCCGCGCTGCATGGGCAGGAGCTTATCGAGCGCCTTGCGGCGGGCTTGTTCGGTTTTGGACACAATCATCTCGCGCACGGCGGGGATGCGGTCCTCCTCGAAGAACATGTGCTCGGTGCGGCAAAGGCCGATGCCCTCCGCGCCGAACTTGCGCCCGACGGCAGCATCCCGCGGATTGTCGGCGTTGGTGCGGACCTTGAGCGTGCGGAAAGAGTCCGCCCAGCCCATCATGCGTGCAAAGTCGCCGCCCAGGGAGGCTTCGACGGTCTTTATGGCCTCGCCATAGATTTTTCCGGTAGAACCGTCAAGGGAGATCCAGTCGCCCTCGTTGTAGACCTTGCCGTCCAGGGTGAAGCGCTTATTGGCCTCATCCATGACGATATCGCCGCAACCGGAAACGCAGCAGGTACCCATGCCGCGCGCGACCACCGCCGCGTGGGAGGTCATGCCGC
>CAYNDC010000119.1:0-5199 GCA_964396085.1 uncultured Clostridium sp.
GCTGGATAAAAACGTGCCCTCAAACCCGCTGCAGGATCTCGTGTTCAAGTTCATGTACGGCAAGCAGGAGGAATACGAGGCGCAGCTCCAGAAGATCGGCATCCTCGGGGAGGATGCGTTCACCTGCACCTGCTACATGGATGAAGTGGGCAACACCCCCCAAGAAGGGGATGTGCTCAGTTGGGCCGAGAGCAGCGCGGTCGTATATGCCAACAGCGTGCTGGGTGCGCGCTGCAACCGAAACAGCGGCATCATTGAGCTTTTCGGCAGCATCGCCGGCTTTGTGCCCAAGTTTGGCCTTTTGACGGACGAGGGACGAAAGGCCACATGGATCGTCCAGGTGCAAACAACCCAACGGCCGGAGGCGCAGATTTTAGGCTCGGCTATCGGCATGAAGGTCATGGAGGATGTTCCCTATGTGCGCGGGCTTGACCGGTTCCTGGGCGAGGAACTCAACGACGAGGCCAAGGCCTATCTCAAGGACTTTGGCGCGGCGACGGCCTCCAACGGCGCGGTTGGCCTATACCACATCGCGGGCCTGACGCCCGAGGCAAAGGCGCAGGGCGAGGCGCTCCTCGCGCCGGGCGCGAAAACCTACGTCATCGACGACGCCGAACTCCGGCGCGTGCGGGAGAGCTACCCCGTCATCTGGAAGGATGAGAACGCCAAGCCGAAGCTCTGCTTCGTTGGCTGCCCGCACCTGTCCATCGGCCAGCTCAGGGAATGGACGCAAAAGCTCAAAGAGGGGCTTGCTGCCTGTGGACGCACGAAGGTCGCCCTGCCCACGGTGTTCACCACCGCCCCCGCCGTGAGAAAGGCGTTCGTGGCGAGCGAGGAGGGCAAACAGCTCGCCGATATGGGCGTGGTCGTCTCCTCCATCTGCCCGCTCATGTATATGAACAACCCCCTGTGCGGCAAAATGCCGGTCATCACCAGCTCCAACAAGCTGCGCACCTACACGAGCGCGCGCTATTATACCGACGCTCAAATCCTCACCTACATCACGAAGGGGGTGCTCCAATGAAACAGTTTCAGGGACGCTGCGTGGTGCCGGGCGAAATCCGCGCTGAGGCGCTCGTTTCACACAACGGCTTCAACACGCTGGCAAGCTTTCAAAAAGCGCTGATGTTCGGGGATAAGCAAGCCAAGTGCTCCGATCAGAACAACCGGGATCTCTACGGCAAGCCCATGTTCAACAAGGCGCTGTGCATGCCCCAGACCATCGGCTCTACGACGGGCGGCATGGTGCTCTATACCTCCGCGGCCCTTGGCCAGCAGCCCGCATGCCTGCTCTTCTCCAAACCCATTGACTCTCTCGCCGCCGCGGGCGCCATTTTGGCCTATGTGTGGAGCGAATCCCCGATGCCGACGGTCGACTCCTTGGGCGACGAATTCCTGGACTACGTCAAAACCGGCATGACGGTCATAATTGGCGCGGACGGCCTCGTAACGGTAGAGTAGCGCCTGCGCGCAACAAAGGAACGGCCGCCAATGGCAGGCCGTTCCTTTTTTATTCGGCAACCGGCCGGATCATCCGGCCTTCGTGCATCGCAGTTCCCCTTTGCTTTTTACTCCTTGAACTGATACTGATACAGCTCCGCATATACGCCGCCTTGGGCGAGGAGCTCATCATGCGTGCCGCGCTCGGCGACGCCGTCCTTGGTGAGCACGATGATCTCATCCGCATTTTTGATCGTGGAGAGCCTGTGGGCGACCACGAGGCAGGTGCGGCCGTGGGCGAGCTGCGCGAGGGATTGCTGGATGAGCATTTCCGTCGCGTTATCCAGCGCGCTGGTCGCCTCGTCGAGGATGAGGATCGAGGGGTTCTTTAAGAACACGCGGGCAATGGCAATGCGCTGCTTCTGCCCGCCGGAGAGTTTCACCCCGCGCTCGCCCACCTTCGTGTCGTAGCCCTCGTCGAGGGTCATGATGTGATCGTGAATGTTGGCGCGCTTGGCGGCTTGAATGATCTGCTCCTCCCCCGCATCAAGGTCGCCGTAGGCGATGTTCTCGCGGATGGTGCCGTTGAAGAGGAACACATCCTGCTGCACGATGCCTATGTTCTTTCGCAGCGAATAGCGCGTCAAATCGCGGATGTCGATGCCGTCAATGGCGATGCGGCCGCTGTCGATTTCGTAAAAGCGCGGGATGAGGTTGCACAGCGTGGTCTTTCCGCCGCCGGAGGGACCCACAAGCGCCACGGTATTTCCGTGCTCGATGTGCATCGTCAGGTGGGAGATGACCTTGGCGTCCTGGTCGGCTGCGTCGGAGTTGAGGTAGCGAAAGCTCACATCCTCAAAATCGATCGTGCCCGCGAGGGAAGTGGCTTCGACCGTGCCGCCGTCCTCTTCGCCGTTGGCTTCCATGATTTCATGGAAACGGCGGAAGCCCGTCATCCCGTCCTGAAGCTGCTCGAAGAGGGAGACGATGCGGTTGATGGGCTTGAGGAACATCGTGATGTAGAGCAAAAACGCCGCGAAATCGCCCGCGTCGATCTTGCCGTAGTAGAAGAACAATCCGCCTGCGATGAGCACCACCAAATAGAGGAAATCGTTGAAAAACGCCATGCCCGAGAAGAACGTGCCCATCGAGCGGTAGGCGCGGCTGCGCGCCTGCTTGTAACGCTCATTGGCGGCGTCGAACTTTTCGCTCTCGTGCGGCGCTGCGGTGTAGGAGCGCGAAACGCGGATGCCCGCGATGGCCGTCTCGATGTTGGCGTTTACCTCGGCGACCTCCTCGCGGGTTTTGCGAAAGGCCGTGTTCATCTCGCTGCGGATTCTCCAGGCGAAGAGCACCATAAAGGGCAGCACCGCGAACACGATCAGCGCAAGAGTGAGGTTGATGGATGCGAGCATGATGAACGAGCCGATGAGCATGATGCCCGAAATGAACAAATCCTCCGGCCCGTGGTGGGCAAGCTCGCTCACCTCCTGCAAATCGCTGATGATGCGGCTCATGATCGTGCCGGTCTTGTTCTCGTCAAAAAAGGAGAAAGGGAGCCGCTGCAGGTGCAAAAAGATATCGTGGCGCATATCCGCCTGCATGCGCACGCCCACGATGTGCCCCCAATACTGTACGACGAAATTGAGGCCCGCTTTCATGATGTAAATGCCCAAGAGTACCGCTGCCCACACGAGCATCAGCCGCAGTTCCCGGTTTGGCACATAAAGGTTGATGATGTTCTTTGCGATCATCGGGTAAAACAAATCGCACACCGCCACGAGGAACGAACAGGCTATATCGATGGAAAAAAGCCTTCTGTGCGGCTTGTAGTACGAGATGAACTTGCGAACGAGCTTCATGGTTCCTCCTGTGGACGATGTGCATGGGTACGGGCCGGCAGATTGTCGGCCCGGCGGATTCCCTCCTGGGTGCTCTGGCGTTTGCCCGCGGCGTTTAGGAGACGATGTCCCCCTGATGCGAAATGAGCGCGGCATCAAAGACGCCCTCCACGCGCAGGAACTTCTCCACAAAGCCGGTTTCATTCTCGCGCAGGCGGACCTCCATCGTCAACTCGATCCCGTCGCGCTGGACGCTTTTGCTCTTGAGCTGGCCGCCGGGCAGTTGCTTGACCATCTGCTTAATTTGGCCAGACGCCGCCTCGTCGTAATGGATGATCAGCAAATACGGCTGTGTGCCCTTGCCGCGCACGAACGAGAGCAGCAGCATGACAACGCCGATGACGATAGCGGAGATGACCGCCACATCGAAAAACCGCGTGCCCACGGCGATGCCCTCGCCCACGGCCCAGAACATGAACACCGTATCGATGGGATCCTTGACGGCTGTGCGGAAGCGGATGATCGAGAGCGCGCCCACCATGCCAAGGCTCAACGCGAGGGAGTTGTTGATGAGCATGAGCATCAGCGCAGAAACCATCGTGAGCATGATCAGCCCCACGTTGAAGTTCC
Organism: uncultured Clostridium sp.; assembly: GCA_964396085.1. Lineage (GTDB taxonomy): Bacteria > Bacillota > Clostridia > Christensenellales > CAG-138 > Phil1. The sequence goes on from CAYNDC010000119.1 coordinate 3,912, forward strand.
TCGAATACATCACGCCGCCGAAGCTTTTCCGGTAAATGAAGAAAACGAACAGGCCGATGATCAGGGCGATCACCAGCGTTGAGACCACCTGAAGCGGGTTCATGGTCGTTTGAAAGATATCCGCGAACGTAAACTCCATAAAAGACGAATCCTCCTTAATATCACAGCTCGAACTTGCGGCACAGGGCGTATTTGCTAATGGCGCTGCGCACCTGCGCATCGGTTTGCAGCAGCGCGCGCACATAGGTGGGGAGATAGCGGTTAAACTTGATTTCAAGCACCATATCGTAATCGGTAATGACCGGATAGGTGGGCACGTTTTTATCGAACAGGGCGGTTGCGCGGTAGCCCGTGCGCACGTTTTTATCGAAGGTGATGCGCACGTCCTCGGTGGGGAACACATAGGCCTCGCGCATGTAGTCGACCAGCACCACGGGGCGCAGCGGGCGCAGCGAAAACTCCGCAAACATGCGCCTGGCAAACGGCTCTGGCCGGTGCAGCAAAAAAGTGTATTGCCCCGCGCGCAGGGCCTCATATTCCTGCCTGGAGAGCATGATGGACTGCTTTTGGATATAGCTGCTCTCTTTATGCTTGCACTCGAGCTTGATAGAATCCTCGCCCATGTTGTAGATGCGGATGCGGAACTTATCCCGATCGTCTACGCCGTCGAGCTTCTCGCGAAAGGCGCTGTCGTTTACATCGTCGAAGTAGAGGCTGCGGATGAAATATTCCCCGCCGTTTTGCGCGGCGTGGCGGTCCTGCTCCATTGTAAGCGAGAGCTTGCGGCGAAGCAAGGTATAATCGCCCTGGTTGATGTAGTATTTAAGCTCGTGCCGGTAGCCGGCGCCGGTTTTGGCGTTTACGCTCATCCAAAGACCTCCTGCATATACGCATCCGAAAGGCCGAACTCCGCCTTGAGCTGGGCCTTCATCACATCCGGCCTCTTTTGGGCGAACTCCCGGATGATGGCGATTTGCGCCTGAAACTTATCGTAGGAGGAAATGTTCACGTTGTGCTGCTTCACGCCCATCCACGTAGCCGCATTGAACTTCTCCCGCTCGCGGGCGATTTCCGGTTCCACATAGCCGTACAACTCATCCACAAGCGCCTCCACGCGCGCGGGGGCATACACCGTTTTTAACAGCTCCGCAAACCTGCGGCAAAAAGCATCCCGCCAGGCAGGCACAGCCAGAAGCTCGTTAAAAAGATCGCTGCAGGGCTTGTCCGCCAGGCGCCGGATGGGCAGCGTGTTGTGGTTGGCTTTGTTCTCGCTCGAGCCGAAGCTCCA
>CAYNDC010000120.1:0-4735 GCA_964396085.1 uncultured Clostridium sp.
ACCGGGGGGCACACCAGAACCCATCTACTCCCAAATGCTTTGCTATTATAGCACAGGATCCTGACGGAGGCAAGCTGCTCAGCGTTCGGGCGGGAACCCCCGGTTAAGGCGTCTTAAGTCGCCTTCTTTTTTCGTAACGCCGGTCTTGTCGTAATAGTCAAGCAGCGCCAGCGCGTATTTGCGCGAGGTTCCCAAGAGGTCGCGACACTGCGCGAGGGTCAGGGTTTCCTCCGTGGCGAAGTGGGCTTGCACCACTTTGGAGGCGCGCTCGTAGGCATCCCTGTGGTAGCAAATCTCTGGTGTGAGCATCACAAGCTCTCCACGGCTGAGCATGCTCTCGAGCACCTGCTTGAACTCCGCTCGCTCGTTAGGTGGGAACAGCGCCGTCACCTCTTCTAATGTGCCGGGTTCGATATCCGCCTTGCGGTAAATTTGGAGCAACTTCTCGCGAATGGCGCTTTGCCGCTTGGTATAGCGCACCTCGAAATCGTAAAGCGCATAGCGATCCTCCGTCTGCCGCAAAACGCCCTCCCGGCATAACTGCGCGATGAGCGCGTCCGCTGCCGCCTGCTCTGTTGCTCGCAGGAGTTTCTGGCGCAGCTCGGCCGCCTTCATGCCCGCGTGCAGCGGGTTCTTTGCGTGGTATTCGGAAAGGACCGTCCGGCAGGAAGCCGAAACGCCATCCAGAACGGATGAGGCGACATATCGCCCCGGCGCAGCCTCCACAATGCGCCCGAGGCTCACGAGCTCCTCGAGCGCAGGCAGCAGGCTGTCGGCATCCGGACCGAGGCGCTCTTGCAGCTTTGCCAGCGTGGGCAGCGCGGTTGTGAACTCCGCCACGGCCTGTGCGAGGCGATCTCCGGCAGAGCCGCCCTCCTTGATTTTGAGCGCCGCGATTACCTCCGGCACGTTGCGCTTATGGCGCACAGGCGCCTCGTCGAGGATGACGCCCCCGCCGATGGTCTCAAGGGGTGAGAAGAAGCGAACGACGAAGCGGTCCCCGCTCTTGGCTGCGATGGGTTCGCTCATGCGAAGCTGTGCGTAGCCGCTTTCGCCCGGTTCCAGCACGTCGCGCTCGAGCAGGACGATCTTGGCGAGCATCACCGCGGCGCCGTGGTAGAGATGCACCTGCAGGTTATCCGATATGACGCGCCCCGAACCTTGAAGATTCGTCAGCTTCACATCCAACATGCGGGAAACGCGCACGCTTTTCGGGCGCGCAACAGCATCGCCACGCTGCACATCCGTTTTTTTAAGCCCCGCGAGGTTGACGGCGACGCGCTGCCCGGCATAGGCGGTCTGCACGGTTTGACCGTGTACCTGCAAATTGCGGATGCGCGTGGCGGTGCCGGAGGGGACGAGCTGCGCGGGGTCCCCCTCGTTCATGCAGCCTTCGATGAGCGTGCCGGTCACAACTGTGCCAAAGCCATCCACTGAAAACACGCGGTCCACAGGCAGGCGGAAGGGAATGCGCACGTTTTTTTCCCGCGCGGCCGTCACCAAGCGGTATAGGCTCTCCTTGAGCTGGGAAATCCCCTCGCCGGTGAGGGCGGAAACCGGCACGATGGGCCTTCCCTCAAGGAAGGTGCCCTCGATGCGCGTACGGATCTCATCTTCGACCATCTCCAGCCATTCGGGGTCGACCATGTCCCTCTTGGTTACGACCACAAGCCCGTCTGCGATGCCTAGCAGAGTCAGAATGTTCAGGTGCTCCACGGTCTGCGGCATGAAGCCTTCGTCCGCTGCCACGACGAGCATCGCAAGGTCGATGCCGCCCGCGCCTGCAAGCATGTTTTTGATAAAACGCTCATGGCCGGGCACGTCTACAATGCCCGCCTGCGTGCCGTCCGGCCAGTTGAGGTGGGCGAAGCCGAGTTCGATTGTGATGCCGCGTTTCTTTTCCTCCTCGAGCCGGTCGGTCTCGATGCCGGTGAGCGCTTTGATGAGCAGCGTTTTACCATGGTCAACATGGCCGGCCGTGCCGATGATTACATGCTTCATGCGAGCGCCTCCGCAACCGCTTGGGCGAGGAAGGGGAAATCCTCTTCCCAAAGGGTGCGCGCGTGCAAAAGACAGCGCGCGTGGTCGATGCGGCAAACGATCGGCCGTGCCCCGCGGCGCAGTGCCTCCTCGAGCGCATCCGCGCCGCGCTCACCGGGCTCCACCGCAACCGCATAGCCGGGGAGGCCCTGCATGGGAACGGAGCCACCGCCAACCTGATCCTCAACCTCGACAACGCGCGCGTCAACGCCGGCGGCCTCGAGCGCCGCGCAAAGCAGTTTCGCGCGCGCAAGAAGCGCTTCCATAGGCTCTGCGAGCATCGCAAGGACCGGGACTTCCCGCAAGGCGTTCCCGTCGAGGTAGCTTCGCAGCGTCGCCTCGAGCGCGGCGAGCGTCATTTTATCTACCCGCATCGCCCGCATGAGCGGGTGGCGCGCAAGCTCATCGATATAGGATTTCTTGCCAAGAATGATTCCCGCTTGCGGGCCGCCTAAAAGCTTGTCCCCCGAGAAAGAGAGGATGTCTACCCCCGCGCGCAGGGCTTCCTGGACCGTGGGTTCCCCGCGGATGCCAAACTGATTGAGGTCCACGAGCGCGCCGCTGCCCAGATCGTCGATCACGGGCAGGCCGTGCTGCCGACCGAGCTCACTAAGCTCCTCGCGCGAGACGGATTGCGTAAACCCGACGATGCGGAAGTTGCTGGTATGAACTTTCATGAGCGCGCGCGTATTCGGGCCTATGGCCGCTTCATAATCCGCGAGGCGCGTTTTGTTGGTGGTTCCCACCTCGCGCAGGGTTGCGCCGCAGCTTTGCATGATTTCCGGCACCCGGAAGGAGCCGCCGATTTCCACAAGCTCCCCGCGCGAAACGATCACCTCGCCCCCTGCGGCGAGTGCGGAGAGGATGAGCAGCACAGCCGCCGCATTGTTGTTCACGATGATGGCGCGCTCGGCTCCTGTGATTTTGCGCAAGAGCGCCTCCACATGCGCTTCCCGCTGACCGCGGCTCCCGTGCTCCAAATCGTATTCCAGGTTCGAGTAGCCGTTTGCGGCATCCGCCACGGCCTCAGCCGCCCGCTGCGCGAGGCATGCGCGCCCAAGGTTCGTGTGCAGCACGACGCCCGTGCCGTTGATGACCCGGCGCAGCGAGGGCAGCGAAGCGTCCTTGACGCGATTGGCGACCTCAAGGCAAAGGCTTTGTGCATCCGGCACCTGGGCGATGCGTCGTAGCAGGATGTCCTGGCGCAACTCTTCAAGCATGGCGCGCACCGCGTATACAACCGCGCTGCGGGGTGCCCCCCCGCAGGCTGATAACAGCGCTGGTTCGCGCAAAAGGTCGTCCACCTTGGGAATCTCACGCAGCAGCCGGTTTTCCATGTTTTCCACGCCCCCATAGTACGTTCTTGCCTCGATTATACCAGTTCCGGGGCGAATGTGGAAGAAAAGCAATTTTTAGGCGGTTCAATTCGATGTTTGGATGTGGTATGATAACAATATAGAAAAAACGACACGGGAGAATTGATCGCCACGAAACATCTCAAGCGCACCGATGCGGATATGACGCAGGGCGTCATCTGGAAACAGCTGTTGCAGTTTGCCATCCCCATGAGTTTGGGGCTGCTCTTTCAACAGTTTTATAATACGTTCGATGCCGTCGTCGTTGGCCAGTACGTGGGCAAGGAAGCCCTCGCTGCGGTGGGCAGCACGGGCAGCATCATCAACATGCTCGTGGGCGCGTGCGCGGGACTATCGACCGGCGCGAGCGTCGTTATCTCCCAAGCCTACGGCGCGAAGGATTACCGCAAACTCAGCGATGCGGTGCATACGACCCTCCTCGTCGCGTTCCTGCTGAGCATCGTGGCAAGCGCCGTGGGCATCCTCATCGTGCCGCCTATGCTGCGCCTGATGAAAACGCCGGCGGATGTGTTCGAACAGGCGGAGTTCTACCTCAAGGTATATTTTGCCGGCATGACGGGGCTTTTGATGTACAACATGGGCTCCGGCATTCTGCGGGCGGTGGGGGATTCCCGCAAACCGCTGTATTTTTTGATCTTTTCGGCCACGCTCGATATTGGCATGAACTACCTTTTCGTGCTGGTGTTCAACATGGGCATCGGCGGCGTTGCCTACTCAACCGTCATTTCACAGTTTCTCTCGGCGGGGCTCGTGCTCTTCACCCTTAGCCGCTCGGATGGGCCCTACGCGCTGCATTGGAGCGACCTTTGCATCAAGTACGACATCCTCAAAAAGATACTTGCCATCGGCCTGCCGGCGAGCATCCAGCAGGCTTTGACCGCGTTTTCGAACGTGTTCGTCCAATCCTACATCAACGGCTTCGGCTCGGATGCGATGGCGGGCTGGTCGAGCTACAATAAAATCGACTCCTACGTGCTCGTGCCGGTGCAGAGCATCTCCATCGCCTCCACCACCTTCGTGGGGCAGAACTACGGCGCGGGTAAGATCGAGCGCACCCGCAAGGGCGTGCGCCAGGCGCTGATGATGGCCATCGCCATCACGGCGGCGCTGTGCATCGTCATGGTAATCTTGCGCCATTCGCTCGTTTCGATCTTCTCCAGCGAGCAGACCGTTCTCGATTACGGCGGCCGCTTCAAGCTCGCCAAGATCGATTCCGACGAGCAGCAGCAGTTGGCCGGGATGTTCGGCATCCGCAGTATCCCGACCTGCGTCCTGCTCATTGGTGGCCAGCCGGTGGACGGGTTCACCGGCGCGGTGTC
>CAYNDC010000120.1:4745-5067 GCA_964396085.1 uncultured Clostridium sp.
CCGTGCTCGACTACGGCGGCCGCTTTATCGCGATCATCTCGCCGTTCTACGTGCTCATATGCTTCAACCAAATTTTCGCGGGTGCGCTGCGCGGGATCGGCCGCGCCAGGACGCCGATGATCGTCATGCTCGGCTCGTTCGTGCTTTTCCGCCAGATCTATCTTTACGTTTCGACGAAGCTCGGCGGCGGCTTCCTTGCGGTATCCCTCGCCTATCCGATGGGGTGGGTCGTGTGCAGCGCGCTCATGAGCATATTCTACAGAAAAAGCGCCATCTGCACCGGAAGGGATTGGGAGCCCGGCGCCGAGGTCGTGCCGGTGGC
>CAYNDC010000121.1:0-5040 GCA_964396085.1 uncultured Clostridium sp.
CCGCCCACGAAACTTTGGGGAAGGAGAAGGCGGGCAAAGCGAACACGCTGCCCGTGCCAAGCTTCCAGGCGGATGCCGCGAGCGCCTCGGGGGGCAGGCTGCGGAAGAGGTTTTCGCCGCCCGCCAGGGCGATGGCAAGCGCCGTCAGGCAGCCTACGGCCGCGCCCAGCAGCAGCGGAAGCTGGCCGAGGAAGCCCTTGAGGTATTTGGAGAAGATAACCGTAGAGAGCAGCGTTGCGAGGGAAACGACCCACACCATGTTCGTGTTGCCGCTTGCGGGGGCTGCGTCGCTCAGGGCGTTGCCCGCGAGCGTGAGGCCGATGATCATCGCCACGGGGCCGGTGACGGCCGGAGGCAATACCTTTTCAACGGCGTTACGGCCGGCGAAGCGGACGAGGAAACCCGCCGCGATGGACACGAGACCGGAGGCGATGATGCCGAACTGTGCGATCTGAATGGCCTCGGTGGGCAAAATGCCGCCTGCTGCCTTTTCAAAACCCTGCGCTGCGATGAGGCCCGAGATGGCCGAAAGATACGCAAAGCTCGAGCCGTAATACAGCGGCAGCTTCTTGCCGGTGATGAAGGTGAAGCACAGCGTCGCCAGGCCGCTCGCGAAGAGCGTGGTGGATACCTGGAAGCCCGTGATGAGCGCGACGGTGATGGTCGCCGGGAACATGACGATGACCTGCTGCAGCGCGTAGAGCAGGAGTTTCCCTACCGGGGGCTTTTCATCTGGGAGGTAGCCGATCTTTTGGTTTTCCAATTGTTTTCCCTCTCTTTTCTTTAGTATGATTCAGAATGGATTTCGGATGAATGGAGGTCCATCAGGCACACGCGCATCGCCTCGTCAAAGGGCGGAATCTGCACCTCGACAAGCTCGTTGTGGGCGGTGGGGATGTTCTTGCCCACAAAGTCCGCACGGATGGGCAGCTCCCTGTGGCCGCGGTCGACGAGCACCGCAAGGCCGATGGCGCGCGGGCGGCCGCAGGAGATGACCGCCTCCATCGCCGCGCGCGCGGTGCGGCCGGTGAAGAGCACGTCATCCACCAGCACGATGTTTTGCCCTGTCACGTCGAAGCAGAGGTCCGGCTTGCGCCAGATGGGGGATTCGTTCATGAGCGTGAGGTCATCGCGGTAATATTTGATATCCACGCTCTGGCAGGGCACGCATACGCCTTCAATTTTCTCGATGTTCTCGCGGATGATTTGGGCGAGCGGTTCGCCGCGCCGGCGGATGCCCACGAGGCAGAGCTCCCCCGCGCCCTTGTTCTTTTCAAGGATTTCGTGGGAGATGCGCGCCAGTGCGCGCCGCATGGCCATCTCGTCCATCAACACCGCCTTGAGCTTTGGCATGTCAATCCCCCTTTACACAAAAAACCTTGCCGTTTACCGGCAAGGCATGAATGCAGCATAAGGGTATTGTACGCTTCATTCGTTTTGCCGGCATCTCTGTACCAAGCTTAAAAACTTAGAGCTGGTTTATTATACAATGCGTTGTGAGATATGACAAGAAAAAGTTCGGCTGCGCGCAATATATTGTTTTTGCGCGAAAAATGTCCGTTTTGGGCAAATCTACCGTTTGACTGTATGTGCGCGGCTTGTTACAATCAAACAAAACGGGTGTCTGCCGGCAGGTATCGTGCCGATACTGACCGCGCACCCGATAGATTGCGTAGGGAGCTTATCGCATGAGAAGACTTGCCTTTTTTGCCGCGGCGGTGTCCCTTTGTCTTGCTTTGCCCGTATGCGCGTTTGCAGCACAAGGCGGCGTTTGGGAAATCGAGGAGTTGGGCATAACCCTCACCATGCCGGATGACGCATATGTGCTCACGCGGGAAATGGAAGAAACCGACCCTGCTCTCGCGCTCCTCCAATCTTCGCGGGAGGATACGCTTGCTTTCCTCGAGGAGAACAACGATTACCTCTTTGCGTTCGCGCCGGACGGGCGGTATGATATTTACCTTACGCTCGAGCCGGAGCGCAAGTCCTGGGTATCTCTTAGCGCGTGCAGCCCGAGCGAGATTGCCCAAGCCGTCGATGCCACGCGCACCAATTATATCGACGAGGGCATGGAGGTAATCTCCTGCGCCGCCTACGAATCGGCAAACGCCAGCTACATTGAAATCCTCTACAATTACACCGAGGATAACTACACGAGTTTCATTCTGGAATACTATACCATCTATAACAGCAAGGGCATCAGCCTGATGTTTTTCTCCAATACCGGCGAGGTGAAAGAGGCGCAGCAACAGGTCATGCGCGCCCTCGTGGATGAGATTCGCTTCAACGCGGGCGACCCGCGCGAGGTCACGAAGAACACAGCGGGCGGCGGCTCGACCTGGTCATATGTGGGTGCGGCCATTGCGCTTGGGAGCGCGGTGCTCAGCGTGGGATTAAAGCAGTTTGCGCGGCGCCGCGTGGATAAAAAGAACAGGAACGCCTCTGCCCCCGTCTCCCCCGCGTTCGTGCAGGAAATGCCGCCGGCGGCTTACAGCGCCCGGGTGGACGAGCGCCTTTCGCGTATCGGTGCGGACAATGGCGAAGCTGCTCATGCCCGTTGCGCCGCCTGCGGCGGCGCGCTCGAAGCGGGCAGCGCGTTCTGCGGCGCGTGCGGTGCGCCTGCCCGCGCAAGCAAGAACGAACCTCGCTCAGGGCGAACCACGCCCTAGCGTTTCTTTCCCTTTTTCGGCACGCTCATCCCCGCGAGGTCCTGCAATGCCTCGTATTCCTCGCGGTTTTGCGGCAGCGCGGGCATCATGCCCGTCGTCTCGTTGGCGGAGGCGGTCGTCGCCATATCGAGGTATTCCTCGACGGTGAAACTCTTCTTCTTTGGCATGGAAACAAAGCTCCTTTTTTCTTAGCTTGCGGGAAACGGCGGCGCTTTATGCGGTGCGTTAAGCATCGTTTGGCGCAGCGTCGGGCAAACTGAGGCGGGAGGTGATTGCATGGAGCCAAAGTATAGCAGCCTGTACGCCCTTTTCGAGGAGGATGCCGAGGCGCGCCGCTATTTCGATGAACTACCGGACTATGTGCGCGACCATATCAAATCGCGCGCGGATAACGTGAACTCCATCGACAGCCTGCGCGACTACGCCGAGAATCTTCTGCGCGGGGATGATTGAACGAGGGATCGCCTGTTAATAAGGAAAAACCGCGGCCTTCGCTTTTGCGCGTAGGCCGCGGTTGTGTGTTGCGTGCGGGCGTGCGCCGTGCAGCCGGCTACTCGCCCTTCATATCGATAACGTTGGTGCGCCCATCGAGCACTTCCAGGCACAGGCGGATGGACTCGCCGATCGCGCCGTCGATATTGTCGTGGGAAACGCCCAGCGGATCGCAGCCAAGCGACTTGCCGATGAACAGCTCCGAACACATCAAATCGGCGAACTTCACCATGTGCAGGCCGGGCTCGTGACCCTTTGCCAGTTGCTCCTTCATGAGCTTTTTGGAGGCGAGCACATACATCCATTTGGGGATGGTGACGATGCGCTTATCCGGGCAGCCCATATATTTGTGGATGATTTTGAGCAGCTCCTGCCAGCGCATGTTCTCATAGCCGATGGGATAGCACCTGCCGCCGCTGTTCCTCTCGAGCGCGCCCGCGATCGCCTGGCCGACCTGGCGCGTTGTCACCATCGTCGTACCACCGCCGGGGTAATATGTGGCGCCCTTCATGTTGCGCAGCATCTCTACCAGGAACACCCACACGGGCTTTCGCCCCGGCTGCGCGCCGAAAATATAGGGTAGTTCGAGGATGGCCACGTCAAACGCATCGTTGGCGAAAGAGAGCGCCATCTCCTCCTGGTCGATGCGGCTTCGGATGTATGGGTGCCACCGCGTAAGCTCCTTTTGCGGCCACAGCTTGGCGAAATAGGAGAAGTACGAGCCGCAGATGACTGCGTGCCGCACACCCACCTCCCGGGCGATGCGCAGAATCCTCTCAAGCGGCACGATGTTGTATTTCTTAAACAGCTCGTAAATCGGAGGAGGCCCCTCCATGCGCTCATCCACGCCAGCTGCGAACACAAAGCCCTCGCAGCCCTTCAAATGCTTGCGCAGTTCCTCGTCGCTCATTTCCATGTAGTTGCCAAACGTCAATGCTAGCCCGGGCGGTAGACTTGCGCCCTCGGGGATGGGAGGCAGGGCGATTGAGGTAACCTCGTGACCCCGCCAGATCAGCTCCTTGGCCGCTTCGCTTCCAATCAGGCCCGTGCCGCCAATCATAAATACCTTCATGATGCGTTCTCCTTTCCGCGCCGGTTCCCCGTCGATTCCCGTTCGATGCAGGACGGCGATTCTTTTCTATATCATAGTACGTCCGGGCGGTTTTCACACGCCTTTTTTGCACGCGTTCGTGTTTTTTGCAAAATGGCGGCGCTTTTTTGCAAAATGTGTTCCCCGTGCATATTTTCCCGGGAAATAAAAACAGCTTGCGCAAGGTTGTTGACAAACGGGAGGCGTTTTTGTATAATCCCTTTTAATTGAATCATCAAATGCGTTGACAGCGAAAGAGTACCGGGAGGGGCTTGCCCCAGGAACCTTTCAGAGAGCCGCCGGTTGGTGCAAGGCGGCAGGTACAGCCCGGGAATACACGCTACGAGCATTCCATCGAAAGGCGTTTGCCAAGTAGGCTGGGACGGGTTCGCCCGTTATCGCGGTAGAGTATCGCGGAGCATTCCGTCGTACTTGAAAAGGCGTGCGTCGTGAGACGCAGGCGAATTGAGGTGGTAACACGGGATTTGGCGCTCGTCCTCTGCATTGGCGGAGGACGAGCTTTTTATATGCTCTCCCCTTGGGGGCATCGGGCCAGAGGATGTTTCTCCAAAGAAAATTATTGTGAGGAGAGAACGATGGAAACGATCAAATTTGCAGACGGCCGACGGATCCCCCTGGAGATGCACAAGGTGCGCATCGTGCAAAAGCTCAATCTCCCGCCGGTGGAGCGCCGGCTCGCGGCCATCAACGAGGCCGGCAACAACACATTTCTGCTCAAAAATGAGGATATCTTCCTCGACATGCTCACGGATTCGGGCGTCAACGCCA
>CAYNDC010000122.1:0-5035 GCA_964396085.1 uncultured Clostridium sp.
CGGGCGAGGAGGCCGTGGGCGTTGTGCAATCGAGCGTGTAGTGGATGGTTTCGCCGGCGGGGGCGGTGAGGGCGATGGAGAGCGTGCCTTCGTAGATGCCGGGGCTGCTCTCAAACGTCGGCACGGCGGTGATGCCCGCGTAGCCCTTGGAGTTGGCGCCATCGAAGGAGAGGGATGTGAAATAGGCCAGTTGCCCCGCATCGTCCCGCCCAAAGGCGACGTTGTTTAAAAACGCGCCGGCCTGGAGCTTGTCGAGCATTTGCGCCTCGGGGGAGAAGAGATACACCGCGTCCCCGTCCCGGCTGATGCTGAAGTTGGTGTGCAGCTCGCCGCTCTCCTGTTTGTTCAACTGCGAGGCGTAAACGAGCAGGTATCCGCCCGCGGGGATGCTCACATCCGGAAAGAGCCATTTGCCCGGGTTTTTCGGGTTGTTCGAGAGCGCGTAACCCAAAAGAGACACCGGCTCAGGGCCGGCGTTGTGGAGCTTGATCAGGTCGTAATACTGGCCGTCCTTTGCCGCCTTGGCCGAGACATTGGCGCCGATGAGAAAGCTAAGGGAAAGCGAACCGCGCGGATATGCGTTCGCCTCCATGAAGGCGGCGTAGCCCTCCTCGTCGTTGGGGTAGCCCGGCGTCGGGTGCGTGTTGGCGGCGAATGTACCTGCGCCGTCGATGGTGCGCGCAAAGGAAACATCCGATTCCTGGCCTTGGTAGGATATGCTATCGAGAATGGCGCCCGTCGGTGCGGTCAAAACAACATCCTCGCCGTAAGAGCGAAGGCCAAAGGAGGCGTGCAGCTCGCCGTTTTCAGCAAAGCCCGCGTTGCCCGAGCAGAAGATTAAAAGGTAGCCCTTGGCGGGAACGACACTCCCCTCCGGGAACACGTATTTCTTGGGCTGCGCGAGCGTATCCGAAAGCCCGCCGCCCGAAAGGTCGTAGTCGCTGTCCGTGGCGTTATACAGCTCAACCCAATCCGAAAACGCGCCGTATGCATCCATGAGCGTGGTGGAGTTGGATGCCATGAACTCGTTGATGAAGATGCCCGTTTCGGAATCCGCCCGAAGCGTTGCCTCATAAGCGGCCACGCCCGCCTCGTCGTTGGAAAAGCCGGGCGAGGGCTGCATCGCGCCCCATGTGCCGGAGGCGGATTTTGCGTAGCTCATGCCCGCATCCACGGCGCTGAGGATCAGGGTTTCAATCGTGTTGCCGGATGCGCCAAGCAGCAGCACGCTATCCGTCGCGGCGATGCGAAACGGCGCGTGCATCGTGTCCGTCGCCTCGCCCGAGCACCATAGTACGATGTATCCTCCGGCGGGAACCACCGTTCCCGCGGGGAACACGTATTTGGCGCCGGCTGTCGCGTCGTCGCTCGCGCCGAGGCCGCCGATGTCAAGCGCCTCTTGGGAGTCGTTATGGAACTCGATCCAGTCCGGATAATTGCCGTAGGGGTCGGCAACGGACCCCTTGTTGCTGGACATGACCTCGCTGATGACAAGCGCCGAGGTCGTGCCGGGGCGCTCCGAGGCGTGTTTGGTGAGGTAGATGGAAACGACCACGATTGCCAGTGCCGCCGCCAGAAGCACCAGCAGGGCCCGTGCCCCCCTCTTCATGAGGGCATAACTGCCGGGATAAACTCGAGCAAAGCGGCAACGAGGCGCTCGGGTTTCTCCTCCTGCATGAGGTGGCCGGCGTTGCGCACAACGGCGCTCGCAGCGTTGCGCAGGGCCGCGTGGTAAAGCTCAGCGCATGCGCCTGTGGGGTGCCACTTATCCTCGCTGCCCTGCAAAATGAGGGCGGGCGCTTCCACCTCCCTCAGGCGCGCAACGACGGAGTCCTCGTCAAAATACTGCAGCGAAAGGCGCACAGCCCTGCGGGCGGGGCCGTCGCATACGGTTTTATAGTAGGAGGCAACGACCTCGGGGGTGATGTTCGTCAAGTCGAACACCGCGCCGTGGAGGAGTTTTTCAATGGTGCGCATATTATAAAGGAAGCTGGCGAACAGGCCAAGTACCGGGCTGTCCAGCAGGCGGATGGGCGTGGGCATCTCGGGTGTGAGCCCGCCGGGGGAGAGCAGCACCATGCGGCCCACGCGCTCGGGCGCATCGGCGGCGAGGCGCAAAACGTAGGAGCAGCCCAGGGAGAAGGCCACGAAATGGGCGCTCTGGATGCCAAGCTCGTCCATGAACGAGCGCAAGGCAAAGGCGTACTCCTCAATGGTGTAGCCAAACGTCTCCGGGCGCGAGGAGTAGCCGTGGCCCGGCAGGTCGATGGCGATGACGCGGTAGTAGTTGGAAAGCCGGTCGAACACGTTTCTCCAGGTATAATAGCTTTGGCCTACCGTGTGCACGAGGATGAGCGGCTCCCCCTCCCCCGCCTCGAGGTAGTGGAGATGGAGCGTTTCGCGTTCCGCCTCCGGCGCTTCGCCGGGCTCCTGAGCGGGCATCTCCGGCAGCTCTTGGGGAACGCCGTCCACGGCGGCCTCGGCCGCCAGCGGTGCCGCCGGTTGCGCTTTGATTTTCTTCTCGCGGCGCACGGGCGCCGGAGCCGATGCCGGTGCCGGCAACAGGATATCGACAAACGCTCCGGTGTTTTCGGAGTTGATGAACTTTTTAACTTCAAGAGAAAAACCCACGAATATCCTCCCAGCCGCATGCGCAAAGCGCAGCGGACACATAATCAGCTTATTTTACTATCTTTCTTCATCCTTTGCAAGATTCAAACCCTCGAGGGCCCGAATCGTCACGGAAAGTTAATGAATAGGAGGCCGGGGCAAATTCCGATTGTCAATTCTCTTCGCCCGCGGTTATAATACGAATGATGGATGAGAACGTCAAAAACCCGGCAACGCTAAGGGGAATGATCGGCGCATCGCTGCCCGCGTTTACGCCGCGCGCGCCCCGCGCGGCCGCAGCGCTTTCCCTCGCCTATATCGGCGATACGGTGTACGACCTTTATATCCGAACGCTCCTGGTCGAGCGGGAGGATGCGCGCGTGCACGCCTTGCACCTGATGAGCGCGAAGTTCGTTTGCGCCGCGGGACAAGCCGCGGCCTTTCGCGCCATCGAGCCGATGCTCAGCGAGGACGAACGCGCCGTTTACCGCCGCGGGCGCAACTCCCACCTGGGCACCGTTGCCAAGAACGCGAAAATCGCGGACTATCGAACGGCGACGGGGCTTGAGGCGCTCGTCGGCTTCCTGTATTTAACAGAACAGGACGCGCGGCTTACCGAGCTCATGCGCGAAATCATCAAACAGGGAGGTTAGCTTATGCCCGCGACCCGGCTAAAAATCCGGCTGCTTGCCCACACGCCCGAGCCCGAGACGGCCATTGCCCTCGCGGGACGTTTGTGTTACAGCGACAGCGACATTCCCGCGCTTCGCGCAGCCGTTGCGGACAAGGCGCCGCAGTTCGTCGAAAAGCTCATGAACCTTGGCCACCTCTCCCCGCTTGAGCATGCTTCGTTCACCTTCGGGGTCGAGGGGGTCTCCCGCGCGCTGCTTGCGGAGATCACGCGCCACAGGATCGCCAGCTTCTCGGTGCAAAGCCAGCGCTACGTCAAGCAGGAAGAGGCGCGCTTCGTCGTGCCGCCCGCCATCGCGGCGCTCGGCGCTGAGGCAGTAGCCGAGTTCGAGCGGCAGATGGACCAGATTCATTCCTACTACCGCGCCTGGCTTGAGCTTGGCCTCAAGGCGGAGGATGCGCGCTTCGTGCTGCCCAACGCCACGGAAACCCGCATGGTGTTCACGATGAATGCGCGGGAGCTGCTGCATTTCTTCTCTTTGCGCTGCTGTAACCGGGCGCAGTGGGAGATCCGCGCGCTCGCGTGGTCCGCGCTGGGCATATGCCTGCGCACCGCGCCCGCCATTTTCCAAAGCGCAGGTCCCGGCTGCGTCGGCGCGGGCTGCAGCGAAGGGAAGATGAGCTGCGCCAGACCCGATCAAATGCTCGGCATCCAGGCAACCCTACGCGCGCTCGGGGCGGCGAACGCTTCCGATGAAGAAATTGTGCAGGCTGTGACCGGCCTGATAGAAGGAGACTACTATGGCGTATGATAAAAAAGCGGGCGACCGCAACGGGGGCAACCCCAAAGGGAACGAAAAAAGCGGCGGCGGGCGCGGCGATTATGCACCGCGCAAGCGCCGGGACGATGAAGGCGGGTCCGCGCCGGTAGGCTTCCGCGACGGCGAGCCGGTCTACCGCAACAACAAAAACGACGCAAACCGCGGCGGGAACCGACGCGACGGCTACGCTCCGCGCAGCAACGAGGGCAAGCGCGACGGGTACGCCCCACGCAGCAACGAAGGCAAGCGCGACGGGTATGCTCCGCGCAGCAACGAGGGCAAGCGCGACGGCTACGCTCCGCGCAGCAACGAGGGCAAGCGCGACGGCTACGCTCCGCGCAGCAATGAAGGCAAGCGCGACGGGTATGCGCCGCGCAGCAACGAAGGCAAGCCCGACGGGTACGCGCCGCGCCATGACGGGGATACAAGAGGCAAAGAAGGCTACGGCCAAGGCAATTTTAAGGATAATAAACCGAATTACCGTAAATCGGATTCAAACCGTCCCAACGCGTTTTACGAGCGCGGAAAGCCCGAGCGCGTGCCGCAGGAGCGCAAAGCGCAGACCGCGCCCGCCGGTGGCGAGGAGAACATGAAGGACGAGCTTCCCTACCTCGTAATGGGACGCAACGCTGTGCGCGAGGCGATCAAGAGCGGCAGGAGCATCGATAAAATACTCGTCTCCAAAGATCCGGACGGGTCGCTGCGGGAGATCATCAACCTCGCGCGGGATCGCAATTTGCGCGTGGATGAGGCCGAGCGCAGCAAGCTCGACGAGCTTTGCCTGCCCTTTGGCCACGGTGGCAAAACAGGCAATCACCAGGGCATCGTGGCTCAGGTGCCGGGCGTGGAATATTCCGATTTGTCGGATATGCTCAACGATGCCAAGGCCAAGGGCGAGAAGCCGTTCATCGTGCTGCTCGACGGCATCGAGGACCCGCACAACCTCGGCTCCATTATCCGCAGCGCGGTGTGCG
>CAYNDC010000123.1:0-5015 GCA_964396085.1 uncultured Clostridium sp.
GGGCGCTGGGCTGGATGAGCCAGAGGCTATCTCCTCGCAGGCCCTCTACGAACATGCGCTCGAAGGAATAAAGCAGCGCGTACCACACCAGCGCGTCCCCGTCGTGCCGGAAGCGGCGGCGCACAAGCATGATGACTACGAATATCAAAAGGCACCAGAGCGACTCATAAAAGAACGTCGCCAGGTGCATGTTGCCGCCGTTGGCCGCCGTGACGCAGGCGGTGCACAGCGCGTTATCAAAATAGTGCATGCCGTCGATGGAAACGGAGAACGGAAAATAGTTCAGGATGGGAAACTTCGCGAGCATCTCCTGCGTGATGGGCAAGCCGTATGCCTCCTGGTTGAAGAAGTTGCCCCAGCGGCCGATGGCCTGCGCGAGCACAAGGCCGGGGACGATCGTATCCGCCAATGCCAAAAAACGCACCTTGCGGATGCGCGCGAAGATGAACGCCGCGAGCAACCCGCCGATGATCGCGCCGTAGATGGCGAGGCCGCCCTCCCAAATATAGAGGATGCTGATGGGGTTCTGCTTATAATGCGCGAACTCCAAGAGTACGTAATACAGCCGTGCGCCCACGATGCCCGCGGGAATGATCGCGAGGCACATATCCACAACGATGTCCTTTGGCAGCTTCTTGCGCTTTTCTTCGCCCTGCGCGAGGAGCACCGCCAACACGATGCCCAAGGCCATCAACACGCCGTACCAATATATTTCCTTGCCAAACAGCGTAAAAGCCACCCTGCTGGGATTAGCCATATGCAATTCCTCCCGAAACAAGAAATGTTCTCCAATGGCGAACTCTGTTTATTATACATCATCGCCGGGCTGATTAAAAGCGGCTTAGGGCACGTTGCCGTCGATATCCACGAGCGTCTCGGTCGCGGCGCTGTCGATTTTATTGAAATAGTAGGTGTAAATCTCCTCCGCGGCAGAAACGCTCCAGGCGCCCGCGTAGCCGTTGGGCATGCAGATGACGACTGCCAACTCCGCCTCCCCCTCGCGCGGCGTGTAGGAGATGAACCAGGAGGTGTTCTCGATATCGATTGAGGCGAGGCCGATCTGCGCCGAGCCTGTTTTGCCGGCGATGCGATCGAGATAGCCGGCGCTGATGAACGACTCGCTGAAGGATTTGGCCGCCGTGCCGTGATCCTCCAGGGAGACGACACCCTGCATGCCCTGTTTGACGGCCGCCCAGAGCGCCTGCCATTGGGCGCTGTCGTCGCCGATGCGGTAAGCAAGCGCGGCGTTAATATCCTTGACGAGGCTACCGTCTGCGCCGATGATGCGATCCACAATGTTCGCGTCATACACATAGCCCTCGTTGGCGATGGCGGATGCGTAACGCGCGACCGCCGCGGGCGTCACAAGCGTTGTGCCCTGGCCGTAGCCGGTGCGGATGGTCTGGGTCGGTTTCCACTGAATTTCGTTGAGCAACGTAACGATCTCGCTCGTCCACGGCTGCGCGGAGGTGTAGCCCTCGGGGATGCCAAGCTCCTCGCTGATGATGCGGCGGATATCCGGCCCCTTGCCGTCGAGCCCCAAACCGTCCTGCAGCTTCATGAGGCGCAGCGCGCAGCGGCTCACGGCATCGTCGTCAATTTCCATGCCGCGCAGGTTCACATATTCGCTCAGCCTCTCGCACAGGCGCCTGTAAATCAAAACGGGCAGGCTCGTCTTCTGGCCGGAAATGGAAAGCTCCCCGGCGGAATCCAACAGCTCGTTATCGAACAACACGTCTTGCCCGCCGCAGATGCCCGCGGCTTCGCCCGTCAACTCGACGTTGGTGCTCGCGGTCAGCCCGAACTTGCCGGCCCACTCGTTGAGCCGGTCGATGCCCAGGCGGTTTGCCACCTCGCAGAAATAGAAGTTGCACGAAACCGCGAGCGCTTCCGAGACTGAAATATTCGAGTGTTCGCTGTGGTTGCTGTGCTTCCAGCAGCGGGGTGCGTTGGTTGTGGTAACCGTCCCGTCATCGTTGACGATATAGTAAAAGCCGTCGTCGCCGCGGTCGTTCACGGTCTCTTCGATGCCGATTACGCCCTCGCTCACGCCCGCGATGCCCGTGACCATCTTAAAGATGGACCCCGGTGCGTAGCGCGCGGAGATCGCCTTGTTGCGAAGCGGGGCCGTCGTAATGGTGCTGCCCTCGTTGAGGCCGAGGTATTCCACCTGCTCTGTGCTCAACCCCGTGATAAACCAGTTGGGATCGAACGTCGGGTAGGAAGCCATGGCGTAGATTTCACCGGTTTGGGGGTCCATGACGATGATAGCGCCCGTGCTGGCGGTTTCGATCTGCTTGCCCTCGTATTTCCTTTCGCCTTCCGGCTTTTCCTGATCCTGCTCGATGAGCGCCTGCTCCTCCGCGGCTGCGTGCAAAATGAGCGTCTCCAACGCCTTTTCGGCCACTGCCTGGAACTCGGCATCCATGGTGATCATCACGTCGTTCCCATCGGATGCGGGCGACGATGAGATCTCGCGGATGATGCTGCCGTTTTTGTTGATCTCCACCTCGCGCTCGCCCTGGTGTGCGCTCGTCGCGCCGGTGAGATAAGCCTCCATGGTGCTTTCCACGCCCGAAACGCCGACGTAATCGTCGTAGGAATAGCCAAGCGCGCGCATATCCACCAAATGCTCGCCGTTCTCGGAAAAGACGTAGGTGCCATCGCTGTTCTTCTGGTAGAAGGGTTCGAGCTGCTCTTGCGTATACCCCATGGCGATCAGGGAGGAAACGTTTACGATGCCCGCCGTGCGCTGGAGATAGCCTAAAATATGCGCCGCGAGCGTGCCGCGCGGATAAATGCGCGTGGTGCTCTGCGCCACCTGTACGCCAACGAGCTCGGCGCTCCGCTCCATGATTTCGGAGACGACCTCCTCTTTCACGTCGTAGGCGATGGTGATGGGCTCGTACGCGCGGTAGTTGTTAAGGTTAACCTCCTGGCGGATGGAGAGGATCTTCTTGGCCTGCTCGAAGGTATATTCCTCGGGAATGTACCAGCTGCGCCTGAGATAGTTGTAAGCGTACTGCGCCGTTGGCCATTTGGATAAATCCCAGCTTTCGGGGTTCTCGTGCTTGGTGTCGGCGATATAATTTTCATCGCGGATGGTGAGGCCCATCGCCTCGCAAAAATTCCTGTATCGCGCGCGAATGGCAGCCGATGTCGTGACGCGCCAATCAAAAGTGATGTTGCCCTGTTCATCCTGCACGATGTAGGAGGTATCGATGGTGGCGCCGCCCTTGGCTTCGATGATATCGATTACCTTGATCAGGGACTCCGTATAGACCGCGGAGTCGTAGTTGGTACGGTTATCCGCATCGCGCAGGAACTGCACGTTATAGCAGGTTTCGTCATAGGCGAGCACCACGCCGTTGCGATCGAGGATCCTGCCCCGCTCGCCCTTGACGGCAATGGTTTGCAGCGAGCGCTGCTCGGCGCGCTCAGCCCACGCGCTGCCCTGGGCGATGGTGAGCGTACCCAGGCTGTAAATCAGCGACGCCATGAGGCCCAAAGTAAAGACCGTCACGATCAAAAAGCGTGCAGCAGGTTTTTTCATACGGCACCTCCCGACTTGGTGCGCTCGCGCATCGTACGCCTATCGCTGCGCAACTGCTGCGCAAACGCGCGCTTCATCAGCACGTGCACGGGGATTGTGAGCGCCACCGTCATGAGCATGCAGGGCAGCATATAGGTTGCCAGCACCGTGAAATAAGAAAACGCCGCGCCCGAAAGCCACGCCGCAAGCGCCATGACGTGTTCTTTAAACAGTGCGCCCGCTGCCGCGATGAGCGCGGGGATCACCAGGTTGTCCGCATAATACTTTTGGTAGAACATGCCGCCCGCCGCGCCGCAGACCATGTAGCCGATGGCGGAGATCCCCACCATGCGCGCATAGAGCACATCCGCCACAAGCCCGCACACGAGGCCGAGCACCGCGCCTTTTTTACTGCCCAGCAGCAGGCTCATGCCGGCCACAAGCGCGAGGAGCGCATCCGGCCGGATGCCGTTGATGTTGATTTTTGCGAATAAAATAGAATCCAGGTAAAGGCCCGCAAGCACCGCGAGCACGAGATACAAACGTCTCATATCAGTTCCCCCCGCCCGCGGAGCCGACGATCACCAGCACCTCCTCCAGGTGCCCAAAGTCCACAGCAGGCTTGATGATGGCATTGCGGCTGCCCGAGGCGCTCTCCGTCGTGAGCCGCTCCACCTCCGTAACCGTGCCCACGAGGATCCCCTTGGGGAAGATGTCGCTCATGCCGCTGGTGACGATCACATCCCCGGGCACAAGGTCATAACCTGAGGGCAGATAATACAATTCCAGCTGGTTGGTTTCGCTCACGCTGAACAGGCCGTGGCCGATGCCAACATCCCGCGTGCGCTCCACCATGACGCTGACCTCGCTCGAGGGATCGATGACGGAGACGACCTTGCTCCACGTCGCCCCCACATCCGACACGCGGCCCACCAGGCCCGCGGCGCTGACGACCGCCATATCCTTTGTGATGCCGCGGTTTCGCCCGGCGTTGATCGTAAACACCTCGAACCAGATGCCCTGGCTGTTGCCGATGACCGAGGCCGTAATATACTCGGCCTCCCCCAGCGTTTCGGTATAGTTCAAAAGCTCCTTGAGCCGCTCGTTCACGGCCCGGAGGCGGCCGTTCTCTTCCTCGGCGGCCTCGAGCCGCGCCATGCGCACCCTGAGCTGTTCGAGTTCCTTGTCCGCATCCGTCGTTTTGAAAACCCTTTGGAAGAAGGAGATGATCGAGTCCGACGCCTTTGCGGCAAAGGTCTGCACGGGCTGGATCACGCTGCCCGCGGTGCTCTCGATCCAGGAGACCGAACGGTCGGCCGAAGTGGCAAACGCCAAAATGCCCAGCAGCAAAATGGCTGCGAGCATGATCATCAGCGGTTTGTTGGCAAAGATTTTTCTCAATCGGCCGGCCTTTCTCCCGCGCATAAAAAACGCCGGATTTCCTGCTTATTATACCGGCAAGAGATATCCGGCGCAAGCGCCC
>CAYNDC010000124.1:0-4902 GCA_964396085.1 uncultured Clostridium sp.
TTTTAGAGTCGAGCGGGTATTTAAGGGTGTTGGCGAGCAGCGAAAAAATCCAGTTCGCGCCGACGAGGGCCGCCGTCCACAGCCAGAGCCGCGCCGGGTCCTGCGCGCCGATCAATTCGTCAATGAGGAACTTTGGCAGCGCAACGTTCGCTAAAAGCTGCGCGCCCGAGAGCAGGGCGGAAGCGAGGATAAGAAGGATATAAGCGGGGGAAACCTCCCACGCGAGCGAGAGGAACAGCGAAAGCTTCTTTGCATTCTTCATGCCCGCTCCTCCCCGGCCGCCGCGCCATTGGCGTAGTACTTGCCCTGCACGGTGAACATCTCGTGGTACTTGCCGCGCAGCGCCATGAGCTGGGCGTGCGTGCCCTCCTCGGCGATGCGCGCACCGTCGAGCAGAATGATCCGGTCGCAAAAGCGCGTGGAGGCGAGGCGGTGGGAGATGTAGAGCGCGGTCTTGCCGCGCGTCAATTCCCCAAAGCGCTTATAAATCTCCTGCTCGGCGAGCGCGTCGAGCGCGGCGGTGGGCTCGTCCATCACCACCATGTTGGCGTCCTTGTAGAGCGCGCGGGCAATGGCGAGCTTCTGCGCCTCTCCGCCCGAGAATATGGCGCCCTCCTCGTCTATGACCTTGAGCATCACCGTGTCAAGCCCCTTGGGGAGGGAGGCGACCTTTTCCCAAAGCCCGGCGCGCCGCAGAGCGTCCGTTGCGCGCGCGCGATCCCCATCATCGCAGGCGGCGACGTTCTCGAGCAGGGTGTATGCGAGGACGTTGACCTCCTGAAACACGGCCGAGAACATCGAGAACAGCGCTTTTTTGGAGAACGCGGCGCAGGGGATGCCGTTGATGAAAATCTCGCCCGCCGTGGGGCGGAAAAGTCCCGTCATGAGCTTTACGAGCGTGGATTTACCCGCGCCGTTCACGCCCACGAGCGCGAGGCGCTCGCCCTTGTGGATGGTGAGGTTCAAGTGCTCCAACACGAAGGCGTCGCTACGAGGATAGCGAAAGGAAACGTCCCGGAATTCGATTTCAAGCGTATCGTTTTCAATGGGACCGAGCGTACCCTCGGGGCCGGTGAAGTTTTCGTCGAGGAAGACGAACAGCTCGTGGACGTATTCAGCCTCGTTGAGGATGATTGTGACCTCCGCGGAAAGGTTCTTGAGCGCGAGGGAAAGGGAGGCTGCTGCCGCGAGGTACATTGAAAAATCCGCGATGCTCATGCCGTAGATGACCTCGCGCACGAGCAGAGCGTAGGTTGCGGCGTCGCTCAAAAGCAATGTCGCAAGGCCGATGAAGCCTAAGAGATATTGCCGCTTGGCGATGACGGCGAGGATATCCACATAGCTCTGAATCTCGCGGCGGCAGTTGGCCGTGACGCGCTCGCGAAGGCCGTAAACGCGGATGTCCTTGCCGTAGGTGAAGTCGTGCGTGGTCTGGAGGAAATAATCCTTGCGGCGCGACGCTTTGCCAAGCTCTGCGCGCTTGGAAAAACGCAGGCGCTGCACCCTGCGCTCGATGAAGAACACGGCCGAGATGTTGAGGAGAATCGCCAGCAAGATGAGCGGGCTCTTGAGGCCGATAAAGACTGCGAACACCGCGACGCTCAGCGCCAGCGCGGGTGCCTTGAAGAGCGAGTGGTAGACCGCCTCCACGCCGTTTGAATTGCTGTTGGTGGAGTTGAATGCCTTTTCATATTGGTCGAAGAACTGGGCGTCCTCCGTGAGCGGATAGTCCATGCGCAAAATCTTGGTGAACTGGTCGCGCACGTAGTCGATGCGAAGGCGCGCGATGCGCATGTATGCGCTGCGCTTGGCGATGTTCTTCAAAAAGTTGAGGATGACAGAGGCAAGAAAAAAGCCGCCCACGATGAACATGAGCGCCCTGGGGCGCGCGGCCCCCGTCAACTCACCGATGACGAGCCGCGCGAGCAGCACCGCGGGGAAAGGCAGAAGGGCCGCAGCAAGGGTGTAGAGCGCGAAAAGAGCAAACACGCCCCTGTCCTTCCGCACAGCGTTTTGGAGCAGCCGTTTGAGGGTTTTTCCCAGTGCGTAAGAATGCTTCATAGGTGAAAGTTTACCATATATGCTTGTTTGTGAAAAGCAACTCTAGATTGCGGCGAAAGGAAACCTGCGCTCGCACAGGAAGTTCAGCATAACGAAAATAAGCCGGCCCGAAGGCCGGCGCAAGCAATCGCTTTTTTTATTTTCCAGAGGCGGCGAGCTTTTTGGCGAGCTGCGCCTTTTTGCGGTTGGCGGCGTTCTTGTGGATAACGCCCTTAGCCGCTGCCTTATCGACGGTGCTGACGGCCTCGGTATAAACGGCCTGCACGGCGGCTTCGTCGCCCGCGGCAACGGTGGCGTCAAACTTCTTCACGATGGTCTTCGTGCGGGAAGCCACGGCCCGGTTGCTCAGGTTCTTCTTGGCGGCGGTGCCTGCGCGCTTCAAAGCGGATTTATGGTTTGCCAAAACGGTTTTCCCCCTTTTTTTACTCGAACGTTATGCATTATATCATGCGTCCTTATGGATTGCAAGCACATTTTCGCTTCGTTTCAGGGCGTTCACCGGGCTTGTATAGGCTCGTCTTTCCTGCGGATACTAACACGGATTAAGTACAGGAAGGGGCGGAACATGAACGGCATCATACGAACGGACCTCGCGATGGAAGCGCGCGAGCTGCATCCGGAGCTTGAGGGCGTCACGGAGGAAACATTCGAACAGCAGGGGGTGAGCGTTTCCCGCATCGCCATAGAAACCATAGAGGCGGCAAATATGCTGGGCAAGCGCTGCGGGCGCTATGTAACCCTCGATGCGCCGGATTTGCCGTTTAAGCCGATGGGCTTATGCCACGCGGTGTCGCTGGCAATCGCGCGCGAACTCGTTTCGCTCATGCAGGGGACCGAGCCGGGGATGCCCGTGCTGGTGGCGGGGCTTGGCAACCGCGCGGTCACGCCGGATTCCTTTGGTCCGCGCGTGGCCGAGGGCATCTACGTCACGCGGCACATCAAAGAGCATATGCCGGATGCCGTGCCCCCGAGCGTGCGTCCCGTGTGTGCGCTCACGCCGGGCGTGATGGGCGTCACGGGGTTGGAGAGCAAGGAGATCATCCACGGCGTCATCGAGCGTGTGAGACCCGGCCTCATCATCGCAGTCGACTCGCTGGCCTCGCGCCGGGCTGCGCGCATTAGCACAACCATCCAGCTCACCAATACCGGCATCAGCCCCGGCGCGGGGATCGGCAACATCCGCTCGGAGCTCAACGAGGATGCGTTGGGCGTGCGCGTCATCGCCATCGGCGTGCCGCTGGTGGTTTACGCAAGCACCATCGCGCACGATACCATAGACCTCATCGGCCAGGAAACCGGGCGCGGCGGGGAGACAGACGGCCTGCAGGAGCTCATCGAGCACGTGATCAGCGAAAACATGGGCGAGTTGATCGTCACACCCAAGGAGATCGACGCGCTGGTTGCGGACATGACGAAGGTCGTGGCCGATGGAATCAACCGGGCGCTCTTTGGCGCGGATTATGATAGCGTGCGCGCTTTGATCGCATAAAGTTGTCCACGCCCTCATAATATGGGGACGGGAGGATATGTCTATGCAGATGAGAAACCGTGCCCTGCGGCGCAAGGCTGCGCCCAGGCCGAAGGCGAAGGGACTCTTCGCGGCTGCGCTCATGGGGATTTGCGCCCTCATCCTCCTGGCGGCGTCGGTCGCAAGGCTCGCGGGCGAAGCGGGCAAAAACCACGAGGCCGAGGCGACGCCAAAGCCTACCTTGCGGCTTGAGAGGGCAGACATCGACGAAAACGTGGACATCGGCTTTTTGATAGAGCTCATCGGATCGGAGAAACCGCAAAACCCTGAAATCAACCTCGCAGGAGAGGAGCCGCGCGTGCTCATCTACCATACCCACACCAAGGAGGGCTATTTCCCGAGCACCGCGTATGATTACGAGCCGGATGCCGATTATCGCAACCAAAACGATGAGATGAACATCGTAGCTGTGGGAGAGCGCCTCGCGCGGGATCTCACGCAGCTCTACGGCATCGCGGTGATCCACGATACCACCAACCACGAGCCGCCCAAGCTCAACACCGCCTATTCGCGCTCCCTTGAAACCATGCTTTATTATAAAGAAAAATACCCCAGCATCACGCTGTTCATCGACGTGCATCGGGATGATGGCGGCAACCCCGTCGTGCCCTCGGATTATATCGTGATCGGCGGCAAGGAGGTGGCGCGCCTCATGTTCGTGGTGGGCACGGGCAAGGGGGCGACAGGCGCCGGCTTCGATGAAATGCCGGATTTCACCTCCAATTACGCGCTTGCCAAAAAGCTGACGGAAGTTCTGATCGGCGTGGACGACAAGCTCGCCAGGAACATCCGCGTCAAGGCAGGGCAATATAACCAGCATGTGTCCAGTAGCTGCCTGCTCGTGGAGGTCGGCCATACCGCCAACACGCTGGAGCAGGCGTTCAACGCGGTGGATTATCTCGCCGCCGCCATCGCTGACGTGGCCGGGCGGGGCGTAAAACAAACGCCCGCCATCTTGCCGCTCATTCCCTGATAGTGTATCATTTGGGTAGTTAAGGGCGGAGGTGCGGCATGGTCATCCACATCGATACGAATAACACCAGCCTCATATTGAGCGCAGAGGCGGGCAAGAGGCCGCTTCTTTTGCATTATGGGGAGCGGCTTCGCGCACAAAAGGACTATGGCGCGCTGCTGGAGGGCTATGATGTGCCGCCCTGCGGGAGCGGCATCGCCGCCACGCCGGAAGAGGAAAACTTCATCCTCGATGAGGCGCGACTGTACTTTGGCACGCTCGGGCGTGGGGATTTCCGCGAGCCGGCGGCGGAGTTCATCTTGGCGGATGGCTCGACGACAACGGACTTCTTTGTTGAGAG
>CAYNDC010000125.1:0-4846 GCA_964396085.1 uncultured Clostridium sp.
CGCGCTTGCACCCGCGCTGCGGCACGAACTATCTGTTCCTCGTGATGGCGGTTTCCATCGTCTTTTTTGCCGCCGTGGGCTGGAACGCCAACTTCTTTGTGCGCCTGGCGCTTCGCATCGTCTTTTTGCCGGTGGTGGCGGGCATTTCCTACGAGGTGCTGCGCGCCGCCGCGCGCCATGAAAACTGGCTCACGCGCATCGTGCGCGCGCCCGGCCTCGCGCTGCAGCGCATCACCACCAAGGAACCCACGCCGGATATGATCGAGGTCGCCATCCGCGCGTTCAACCTCGCCATTCACGAGGAAGGGGCCGAGGCGGCGGTCTTGAAGGAGTGAGCCTACTCCCTGACAGTGGATTCGGGACCCTTTGCGATCAGCACAAAGCACAAAGCCCGGCCGCGGCGCAGGGGGTTTGCGATTTAATATTTGCTGATATTGATTAGGAAGAAACGGAGGTTGGCGCATGGTTCGCAGTTTTGAGGAAATCGTCACCGCGTGTGCACAAACGAAAAAACTCCGGCGCATGGCAATCGCCGCGGCGCAGGACGGCCCGGCCATCCACGCCGCGCTCGCCGCGTGGGATGCGCGCATCGCAGAGCCTGTTTTCGTGGGCGAGGCACAAACCATTAACACCCTCCTGCGCGAGGAGGGGCGCGACCCCGCCGCATTTACCGTTCTCCCCGCCCCTGCGGGGCAGGAGGCGGAGGCGGCCGTGGCGCTGGTACGCGAAGGCAGCGCCCATTTGCTCATGAAAGGCCGCCTGGAAACGCGGGACCTGCTGCGTCCCGTGGTGGCCGAGGGGAGCAGCCTTCGGACGGGGCGGCTCATGAGCCACGTGGCGTGGCTGGGCGGCGTGCCGGGCATGGATAAGCTGCTCGCCGTGACAGACGGCGGGATGGTGCTTTACCCCACGCTTGAGGAAAAGGCGGCCATCCTCGAAAACGCGGTGGAAGCCCTGCGTAAGCTCGGCAATGAAAACCCCAAAGTCGCCGCACTTTGCGCGATTGAAACCGTAAACCCCAAGATGAAGGAATCCGTAGAGGCCGCCGCGCTCGCGAAAATGAACCGGGAAGGCCTCCTGTTAAACTGCACGGTGACCGGCCCCGTCTCCTACGATGTGGCGATGGATGCGCACATTGCGCGCCACAAGGGGTTCGACTGCGCCGATTGCGGCGATTTTGACGTGCTGTTCGTGCCGGATATGACCTGCGGCAACATTTTGAGCAAGGCGCTCATCATCAATGCCGGGGCGAGTATGGGCGGCGTCATTTTGGGCGCGCGCGCCCCCATCGTGCTCACCTCGCGCGGCTCGAGCGCACAGGAGAAGTTCCACTCCATCGCCCTTGCCGCGCTGCTTGCGGGGGAATAAAAAATCACCCCTCATGCCGGCAACCTTACCTGCGCGGGAATCGTTTTATGAACGAGATTGTGGGTTTGTGTCGAAAACATGAATTTTATTAAAAAGTCGTAATAATGTTGTTGACTTCCCCGCAATATGGTGTTAAACTCAAGGCGTGCTAAACGGGAAAGTACCCAACAAGGCAGCAATGCCAACGCCCGGGGAAAACGCCCGGGCAGACACGAAATTAACTGAAAGGGGTTTTTTCTAATGAAGAAACTGTTTGCACTCGTTCTGGTTCTCGCCATGGCTCTCGCCATCGCAGTGCCGGCAATGGCCAGCGGCTGGGATGACCTCACCCCCGCTCCCGCTCCCACGAGCAACATCAAAATCGAGCTGATCCCCCTGAAGACTGAGCAGAACACCTCCGTTCTGGGCAGCCTCTATGAGCAGCTCACCCTCGCGTATCCGGTCGTGGAAGGCACCCCGGTGCACTTCATGGTCAAGCTGACCATCCCCGCCAACCTCGACAAGAACGAGAAGGCTCTGATCGAGACCCTGGGTCTTGACTACGCCCTGGACCTCACCAACCTGACGCTTGATACGAGCAAGCCCACGAAGGCTTACTCCGTCGTTCTCCCCGGCACCACGGAAATCAACGAACCCGGCCTCGTGAATGTCACCTCCATCAATCTGGACGAAACCTGGATCGGCCGCCAGATCACCGTTGAGTACTGGGCGAAGGGCATCAAGAAGGCGGAAGCCAAGGCCGTCGCGACCATCGGCTTCTACAATGTGTGGAACGGCACCGAGTTTGCGGCTCTTGATAAGACCGGCGCAACGCTGTTCACGGTTGGCCATAATGGTCTCGTGTTCAACATCCGCAAGGGCGGCAGCGAGCTCATGTACACCGTGAAGGACAACACCACCGGCAAGATCGATGACACCGTCGCCGTTCAGTTCTACTATGGTGGCCATTGGTACTTTATCGTCCGTCCCACCACGACCACGCTTGGCTTCAGGCTGACGGGCACGACGACCAACATCGTTTCCGGCACTGAGTATGACGCCATGAAGAAGGCCTTTGACGCCATCCTCGGCGCCCTCGGCTTCGGCTATGACGAGGCCAAGTTCATGACCGAGAAGCACTTCACCAAGTACTTCGGCACCATCATGGAAGGCTCCAGCTCCTACGTTTGGCCGCAGGGCGCCGTCATCACGGACCCCAACGCGCCCAAGCCCCCGCAGACCGGTGACGCCACCACCGTCGTTGGCTTCGTGATGATCGCCCTCGCGCTCGTCGCTGCCGCGGCCGTGACCGTTAAGAAGGTCCGCGCGTAATTTAACCCTCATTCGGGGAATCCCGATCAGCACAAACGGCTCCCGCCTCACGGCGGGGGCCGTTTTCGTTTAGGCGCAGCGTGCGTCCCGCAAGTTGGGCTTTGTGGGCGTGCGGCTCGAAGCGGGTGCGCGAGGGCGCAGCCCTTGCATGGCTTTGTTATGGCGCAAGCGCGCCCGATTGCGCGCGCATCCGGCCGAGCGCCTGCTCCTTGCCCTCAAACATCATCAGCTCAAGCCCCACCTCGGGCGAGAGCATTTTGAGTTGCACGAGGTTGATGATGGTTTCGTTGTGCGCGGCGACGGTAAAGCGGTTTTCACGCTGCGCCTGAACGGTTACGGCAAACTCGATGGGCAGGCGGTTGTTGAGGCTCGTGAGCGCGTAGAGGTCCTCCCCCGCGAGGAATGCGGGTGTTCCGCCGGGCAGCGTTACGGCGCGCGGGAAGGCGCAGAACTCGCGCTCCACCTCAATTTCAAGGCGCACGGCCTCCTCAAACGCGCCGTGGACGATGCGCGAGAGCATGCGCGCGCGCTTGCCCGAGGCCTCCTGCAGCGCGGCGATGGCGGCCGCGGCGGTCACGCCGCCGTAGGTTTCCCCGCGGGAGAAGTCGTTCGCGCCCGATTCTTCCTTGACGCCCGCGCGGATTGCGCTGGCGAAGGCAGAAACATAGGCCGGCAGCGGCGGGGTAGGGAACCAAGTGATGCCGCCGAGGCTGTCCCCGCGGTGAACCTCCTTGGCCCAGTCGCGCAGATCGTCCGCATCAAAGCCGGAAGCGCCGGTGATCAAAAGCTTGTTGTGCGAGGCCATCAGCGCGTTTTTTAATACGATTTGGTCGAGCTTGTCGGCATAGCGCTGCTGTGTTTCAAAAAGATCCGCAAAGCCGAAGCCGAGCGCGGTGCCCTTGCGCTCGAAAAGGGGCGTGAGCACGAAGGGATAGCGCCCGTGCGCAAAATAGCCCTCGGGCTTTTGTGTTTGGCTCTGCTCGAGGAGAACTCCGCCGGCGAGCTTTGTCATATGCACGCGAAAAACGCGCGCCTGTGCGTCGTACACGCGCTCCCAGCACTCGAGCAGGAGCATTTCCCCGCCCGTTCCGCGGGAGAGGTACTCATCCCGGCGCGGCACGACCGTGACCGGGTCGTTTCCCATTTGAGCATACTGTTCGGGATAATGCATGCGGAACCACTCCGCCGGGTACGGGGCGAGCTTAAAGATCGCGCGGGAATCCTGAATATCCGCACATAAGGGGTCAAAGAGCACGTTATGCGCGTCCGCATGGCGGATGAACGCTGCCCCGAGGCCGTTGTTCTCGCTCTCGTCATAGCCGGTTTCCATCACCATGTAGCCGCAAACGAGCAGGTCGCGCAAAAGTCGCGCATATTCCTTTTCAAAGCGCCCCCTGCGGTGGTTATCGGCAATTAAGGCCGTGAGGGTGGCGGCGAGGGGCTCGTTGGCCGCATGATCGGCGGTGACGACCGCTTCGGGCAACTGGTCCATCAAATCCGCGCGGATGTTTTCGATTGTGGATTGGATGACCGGCGTCACCGGGCGCGGCTCGTTGGCGTCCTTGACGGGAACATCCTGCCAATGCGCGGCGTGGTAGAGGCGCTCGCACTTTTCCAAACGCTCCCACTCGGCGGTGTAGGCGAGGCGGTATTCGTCAAAGAGCGCGTAGAGGCGCCCTGCCGTGGTTTGTTCCTGTTTGTTCATCAACAAAATCCTCCTTAGATCGTATGTTATACGCCGGTAAAATCCGAGCTGCCCCGGGGCAAAGAGAGCGGATCGTAGGCGCGGCGCGGGGCTTCTCGCGGCGGTGCGCTGCGCGAGGGGCGGGACATGAGCGCGTAGCGCAGCGCCTCGGGCGCGTGGTCGTCCCCGTCGGCTGCATCCTCGCGGTCGTGGCGGGAATAGGTGAGCTGTGGCAGCGTGCGAATCAGCGCCCCGCAGCCGGCAAAAGCCTGCCACAGCGGCAGGCCGTCCGCCGCCGGCGCGAGGTAGCTGCGCACCCTTTGCCAGCCGGCGACGCGCGCGTTGTCGGCCGGTATGAGCGGCACGCCGGCTTTGGCAAACAGCTCCGCGATGCTCTCCCCCTCGAAGCCGCCCTGCGCTGTGAGCAGCGCGCCGCGCTTTTGCCACATGTCGGGGCTTGCCACCGTGTAGGAGATCGCCTCC
>CAYNDC010000126.1:0-4845 GCA_964396085.1 uncultured Clostridium sp.
GCCCCATCTACCGCCGCACGGCCTCCTTCGGCCATTTCGGAGATCCGGCGATGCCGTGGGAACAGACGGGCCTTACCGGGGCGCTTCGGCGCGCGTGCGGCGTTCTCTAAGCCCATCGGCCGCTGTGATGAGAACCGCGGCCGCGAGGATGGCGGCCATGCCAAGCGCCGCACGCCAAGTTATGTTCTCATAAAAGAGCGCAACGCCCAGCACCGCGCTCGTGAGGGGTTCTAGCGTGCTTAAAATGGCGGAGCGCTGAGCGCCGATATAATGCACACCCCGTTGGAACAGCAAGCCCGCGATGCACGCGCCGAACATAAAATACCCCAATGCAGCGCCCCACGCCGGGGCGCTCATTTTAAACGACAGCGCGCCTGTCGCCGCGGCATACGCGAATGAGAACGGCAGGGCTACGCACTGGCAGAACACCTGCAGTTTCACGGGGCTTAAGCGATGCAGCCCGCTCTTATCCAGATAGACCGTATAGGCGGCGAAAGTCACAGCCGAGGCAAGCGCGAGGGCGACGCCCAAGGCGCTGTCCATCCCATCCGGCGCATAAATCATAAAGACGCCCAGCACGCACAACGCGACACAGGCGGCTTTTATGGAATCGAACTTCTCGCGATAGAACACAACGCAAACGATTAGGGTTAATACGCAATACACATAATGCAGCGACGTCGCTGCGCCGCTGGGGATATAGGTGTAGGAGAGGAAGAGGAAAAGCGGGGTGAGAAACATGCCCGCGAGACCGAGTATCCCGATATCCCGCGCCTGTTTGCCGCGGGGTGGACTCATATCCTCCCCGCGAATCAGCGCGTACACAAAGAGCGGCACGACCGCCGCACCGCGTAGCAGCAGAAGGTTCAGCGGATTCGCTCCGCCTGCGTAGGCGTACTTCGCCGCGATGGGATTGAGCCCATAGAGCACCGCCGAGGCCGCAACGCAAAGGTATCCCTTGACGCGTTCGTTCATTCTGTTCCCCTTATGCGCCCGGGGTCTTGGGCGGCGTGCCGTATACGTCCCAAAGCGGGTCGGGCAGCACGCCCGGGGCGAGCGCGGGGCCGGTGCCCACGGCGATTTCCGCCGGGTTTCCACCGTATTTATCGGTATACAGCAGCACGGGCTCCACGAGTTTGCCATCGACGTATTTATCCAGGTACGCTTCGGCAACATACGCGTCCCGCCGGATGTTGGTTTGTTTCTGATAGCCGGTGGGGATGCTCGGGTCGTTTTTATAGATGGTATCCGTGCGCTCGGTCGTGCTGATGAGCTCGCTGCGCGGCCGGTATTCGACGCCCTCGGGCAACGGCTCGCCGTAGAGATATACGTTCATCGTGTGGCGGCTGCTGCTCCCCTCGGCCCGGATGACGCGCGCGAAGAGATACACCGGGTGCTGTGTGTTGTTCTTCCAGATGAAATCGATGCGGTCCGTATCCACCGTGGCATCGAAGCCGTATTCGGCATAGTCGGATGGGATCGTGTGCGCCTGCCGGTAGACGATTTCGAGGTTCCCGCACAAAAGCGCGTTGTAGAGCGTGGTCGAAACCTGGCAGATGCCGCCGCCTGCCTGGATGGTATATTCCTTGCCTCCGGAAATGCCGTTTGCGCCCTTCCAGCCCAAATCAAACGTGCGGGGGCCAACAACGGTGTTGAAGCTCCACTCTTCGCCCGGCTGCACGATGAGACCATTGATGATATCCGATGCCTTTTGGATGTTGAACTTGCGGTTTTGCTTGATTTCATCATCCCGCGCGGCAGAAAACTTGGTTGAGAAGGAGGCGATCAGCTTCGTTACGGCCTTGATGTCCTCAATCGTCTTCGTGGGCAGCACGGCATTGACCGCGCCCTCCACCGTGGCCGCGAAATCGAGTGAGCGCAGCGCGTCTTCGATGCGGTCCGCCGTTGCCTCAACGTTTAACTCCTGCCCCGCCGTGCCCTCGACATAGGTGAAACGCTCCGCGCTTTCCCAATCCACAACAGGCTGCGCAGATGGCTCTACGGCCGCAACGAACATCCCCTCGGACATGTTCGAGAGCGCCAGCTCGATCGATGTGCGGGACCAGGTGTACGCCGCATCAAACTCGCCCGCGGCGGCGCCCTGAATTTCCGTCACGCCGCTCCCATGGCCGTAGGCGAGGCCGTCCTCGAGCGCCTGCTCAATGCTGTAGCTCATGCCCAGCGCGGTGGCATCGAGGGTAATCTCCCGCCCGCCCGCGCGCACGGTGATCACCGCGCTTCGCAGCTTCTTCTCGGCCGCATTCTTCACAAGGCCGGTCGCCTCCTGCGCGGTCAGTCCGCTCACGTTGACGCCGACGATCTTCACGCCTTCGCGAAAGGTCTTTTTGCTCGAGAGGAACTCCGAAAGGTCGCTCGTCTCCCCGCTTTGGTTGCCCAAAAAGAGCGTGAGGAGCACAGCCGCCACCGCGATGCCGGCAATCCCCACGAGCACCCTAAGAGTGCGACTCGCGCCGTTTTTCTTGCGTTTTCTGGCTGTTTTTGCGGTTGCAGCCGCTTTGGCCGTCTTTTGCGTTGTTGCTCTTTTAGCCGGTTTTGCCGTATGATTCGAGCCGGATGCTTTCGTTTTTTTTGCCGCGTATGCCTCGCCGGACGCGCTTTTCTTCTGCGTTGCGTTTGCCTTTTTCACGGCATTGGCGCGCGCGCCCGCAACGGGCTTCGTAGCCGCGGGTGCCTTGCGGCTCGCCGCCGTGCGCACGCCGCGCACAGGCGCGGCGGAAGGCGAGGATTGCGCCGCCGGCTTGATTTGCTTTTTCATATAATTCGGGAGCTGCGGACCAGCGTCGTAATCGTCGTAATGAGTCACCATGTTGCCTCGTTTTCTTCCTGCCGGCGCGAGCCGGGAAAATCTTTACAATATATTGTATCCTATCAATCGGTACGGCGCAAGAGCATGTGCTCAGCGCGTAGCCGTATACACGCATGCAGACGTCCATTCCCCCGCATCCATCGGCAGCGTGAGTATGAATCCCTGGGGAGTGGTCATGGTGGCCGCGGATCCCGCCGCATCTGCATCGAGTATGGGGAATGCTTCATAGACGCGGCTCGTCCCATCCGTATAAAACGCTTCCAGATAGACCGCGCCTTCAAATGCTCCCTCATACGCGCCGAAGAGCTGTGTATAGCCGGCCTTCTCGCGAGAAAAAACATCGTCGGTTACGAGCTTTGCGTCCTGTGGCAGCGCCGCCTCCAGCGCGGGCATCAGCGGCGCGTAGAGCAAAAGGTTCGGGATGTTGCGCTCGACGATCTCGATGGCCACGCCATCGAACGCCTCGCCGGAAAAGACGTAGTTGTACGGGAACTCCTGCGAGTAGACCACGCGCCCGACGTTGTTGGAAAGAAGCGGGATCAAAAGCGCCCCGAAGGAATCGCGAAAGAACAACAGCCGATAAGCGTTCGCTCCGGCGCTCGTGCCGAAGTTCGCATCCCGCACGATGTTCACGCCCGCATCGAGGGTATAATCGCTCACGATGCCGTCTTCCACATACACGAGATTCCCCTCGGCCGCAGGCAGCACGAAGTTATGCAGATCGCCCCGGTATCCGGAACGCTCCTCGAGCGCTTGGCTTTGATAATTCTCATACGAGACGTCATAGGCGAGAGCTTCCATGATCGCGCGGTAGCCAACGAGCGCGCCGCGTTCGTTCCAGTGGGTATCCTGTTCGTAATAGAGCGCCCCTTCGGCCTTATGCGCACGCAGCTGCGAAGCGAGGTCAACGGTTGCGACCCCTGCCCCCGCGAGCGCCCGGTAGAGTCGCGCACGGTTGCTTTCCTCCCCCGTGGGGGTGTAGCGCGCGGGCATGTATTCGGGATAGACGGTATTCTTGTTGGGCGCAGCCATGAATGCAAAACGCATGCCGTGCGCCTGGCAGTATTCCTGCTGCAAGCGCAGCGTGGCTGCGGCCTTTTGGATCTCCTCGTCGCTCATTCGTTCCAGGCCGAGGTAATCGTTCATCGTTTCAGAGTAGTAAAGGTAGTTTCCGCGCCCAACGACCACCTTTTGGTTGAGCGTGTCGCGAAGCGTCGCCATCGTGAGGGCATGGAAACTTGTCACCATCTCCTCGCGAAGGCCGAAATGATCCTGCCACCAGGCGTCAAAATCCGCCGGGTAATCGAGGTTTAGCGCGCCGCGCGAAACGAGCTTCGCCTCGCGCGCCAGCGGGCGGTTCTCGAGATTCTGCGCCTCATAACCCAGCAGGCAGGATAGCCCCGGCACCGCACAGGCGGCGAGGAGGAGGACGATAAAACCGATGCAAAGCGCTTTTTTCATCTCCTCACCCCCTTAAAACTGGAAATAGATGAACGGATTGTAGCTGCTCGTCGAGAGGCACAGCACGCTCAGGACGAAGAACACGAGAGCTGCCGCGTAGATTACGACCTCCCAGCCAGCGCGCCTTTGGGTGAGCCAAGCGCCCGCACGGTGCAAGAGCGGCGTCGCCGCGAGCGCGGAGATTGCGAGCGCCGTGAGGGGGATGGGCGTAGCCAATCGCGAAAGCTCGGCTATAAAAGCAGGCGTGAAGTGCCAAGAGGCGAACATCCCCCTGAGCATCGTCAAAAAGCCCCCGAAGGTTTCCGCCCGAAAGAGCACGAAGCCGAGTGTCACAACGAGCAGCGTATACGCCCGTTTTAGGAACGCAGGCCATCGCTGGGGCTTGAGCACGCCGTAGCTTTCAAGCATCAAAAAGGAGCCGTGCCAAAGCCCCCACGCGGCAAAGGTCCAGCTTGCGCCATGCCAAAGGCCGGTGAGCAAAAACACGGTGAGCTTGTTAAGCCCTGTGCGCAGCTTGCCCTTGCGATTGCCGCCCAGGGGAATATACACATAATCGC
>CAYNDC010000127.1:0-1038 GCA_964396085.1 uncultured Clostridium sp.
CCGGACGCTGCCCTCGGTTTCCGCATGCATATCGACCATTTCGGCCTTGCGCGAGCCGATCTTTTCCATTACGGCGCCCACATACTCCGCCGG
Source organism: uncultured Clostridium sp. (assembly GCA_964396085.1). Lineage (GTDB taxonomy): Bacteria > Bacillota > Clostridia > Christensenellales > CAG-138 > Phil1. The sequence continues at coordinate 94 of CAYNDC010000127.1, forward strand.
GACGTCGATGGTCAGCTCCTCGATTGGCTCAAGCAGGTTGCCGTTTTCGTCGCGGTGGAAAATCACCTTCGGGCGGGAGACCGCAAACTCGTACCCCTGCCGCCGCATCTGCTCGATGAGGATCGAGAGGTGCAGCTCGCCGCGGCCGGAAACCTTGAACGTATCCGTCGTGCCCGTTTCCTCCACGCGCATGGAAACGTTGGTTTCCACCTCCTTCATGAGGCGATCGCGCAGGTTGCGCGAGGTGACGTATTTGCCCTCCTTGCCGGCGAAGGGCGAATCGTTGACGATGAAGTTCATCGCCACCGTGGGTTCGTCGATGTGCACGAAGGGCATGGGGTCGATGCATGCGGGATCGCACGCGGTTTCCCCCACGGCGAGGCCCGTAACCCCCGCGACGGCGACGATATCGCCCGCGTAGGCCTGCTCCACTTCCGTGCGCTTCAACCCCTCGAAGCGGTAGAGCCGGGTGAGCTTGACCGTGCGCTCGTCATTATCCTGCCCGCCGCACAGCGTGACCATTTCCCCCTGGCGCGCCGTGCCGCGCTCGATGCGGCCGATGCCGATGCGGCCGACGTACTCGTCATAATCGATCGTGGAAAAGAGGATTTGCAGCGGCGCGTCCGCATCGCATTCCGGCGCGGGAATGGCCTTGAGAATCGTATCGAACAAAGCCCCCATGTCCTGCCCGAGGTTCTCCGGGTCCATGCCGGAAATCCCCTCGCGCGCGGATGCGTACACGACCGGGAAATCGAGTTGCTCCGCCGATGCGCCAAGCTCGATGAACAGCTCGAGCGTTTCATCCACCACATCCAGCGGGCGCGCGCCCGGCCTGTCCACCTTGTTGACGACGACGACCGGCACCTTTTGCAGCTCCAGCGCCTTTCGAAGAACAAAGCGCGTTTGCGGCATGCAGCCCTCGAAGGCATCCACCACGAGCAGCAC
>CAYNDC010000127.1:1048-4808 GCA_964396085.1 uncultured Clostridium sp.
GACACCGCCGTGTTTTTCGACAGAATGGTAATCCCGCGCTCACGCTCGAGGTCACCGGAGTCCATCACGCGCTCCTGAACGACCTCATTGGTGCGAAAAACGCCGCTTTGCCTGAGCAAACAGTCAACGAGCGTGGTCTTGCCATGGTCGACGTGGGCGATGATCGCAACGTTGCGAATATTTTCATTCATATAAAATCTCCTTACTAAAACCGATCTATTATACTCCCATTCCGCCCCCGTGGCAAGGACTGTGTTTGCGGTCGCCGGGCAAGGCTGGGCGTTCCTTCCCAAAGCTTGACAGGGCGCCGCGGCGATGATACCATAAGGCCGAACAGAATACCGCCCGCTAGGGGGGCCGACGCCGTTGCGTTCGCGCTGAGAGAGACCCTTGGAACCTGTCCGGGTAATGCCGACGAAGGGAAGCGGAGGACAAATTTTCAAACGGCCAAACGCCCTTTGTGTCCCCGCAATGCGCGGGGACTTTTTGTTCGGAAGGGAGTTTTCGTGGAATTCGTTCTTTTTGAAAAGCTCGCGGAGCTTTCCCGCCTCGAGTGGACGATGCTCGCTCTCGCGCTGGCGCTCGCCGCGGCGCTCGTGTTCGTGCTCGTGCGCCTTTCCCGGCGCAGCCGGGCGCAAAACGCGCCCACGCCCCGCGCCGCAACGCGCATCCTCGTGCAGGGCGCGCTGTGCATCGCCATGGCGTTCGTTTTGAGCTACATCAAGCTCTTTTCCATGCCCCTGGGAGGCTCTGTGACGCTGTGCTCGATGCTGCCCATCGTCCTGTTCGGCTTCCTGTACGGCCCCGCCTACGGCTTTGGCGCGGCGTTTGCCTACAGCCTGCTGCAAATCGTGCAGGGCGCGTATTACGTGCACTGGGCTCAATTCGCGCTCGATTACTTTTTCGCCTTCACGGCGCTGGGCCTAGGTTCGCTCTTCCCCAAAAGCCTGCCGCTTGGCATGGGGGTTGCCGGCATCGCGCGTTTGGGGTTTAGCGTGCTCTCGGGCGTGGTGTTCTTTGCCGAATATGCTGCCGAGGCGGGTTACTCCAGCGCGCTGTGGTACTCGCTCGCCTACAACGGCGCGACCATCGGCGTGGAAACCGCGCTGTGCGTTGCCGTCGTTTTGCTGCCCCCGGTCAAGCGCATGGTCGCACAGATCCGGGCCAATTAACCGCAGCCCATCGTTTCCCGCTCCTTGACGCACAAAGAAGCGGCCGCCGTTGAGAGTAACGCCGGTCGCTTTTTGACGTTTGCCGATGGCATTGCAAGCGCTTGCCGCAAGTCCTCCTCCCGCGCCATGCGCGCTTCCCTTCTCCCCGTGCTGTACACAGAAATTTTACTCGCCATCCGAAGCGTGCGGCGGTATAATCATAGCCATGAGAAACCATGCCCACGGGCCTTATGATGAGGTGGAAGCGCTCGAGCGGGAGGAACGGCGCCGAAAGGTGCTGCGCCGCACGCTGCTGTGCGCTTTCGGGTTGCTCCTAAGCGCGGGCATGGCCGGCGCGCGTTTTGCGCGAAACGCCCAATGGGCGCCCGCCTGGGCGCTTGCAACACCGACGCCCAGCCCTGCGCCGCAAGTCACCCCTTCCCCGGCCCCGCCGAGCCAGACGAACGCACCGGGCGTTCCCTCGGATACGCCCGCCTTCTCCCCCACGGCGCTCATCATCGACGGCACTCTTGCGGGGGTTCTCGCCAGCAGCGAGGCCGTGGAGGCTTTGCTCTACGACGCTGTGCGCTATTTCGAGCAATCCGTCGCGGATGTCGGGCTGCCGCAAACGAGCATCGAAAACGAAATTGAACTGCGGGATGCGACGGCCGAGGAAGCCTCCGCCCTTTCGAATTATGACGCGCTCTTCGCCGTTTTGACGGGCGAGGAGACTCCCCTTCGCGTGCTCACGCTGCTCAGCGCCGAATCGTTTGAGGATGTTCCATGTGAAACATCCCACGAAACGACCAAATATTTGCTCAAGGGCACGCACCTGATCGTGCAGATGGGGCGGGATGGCAGCGCGCACACCGTGAGAACCGCGCGCTACCTCAACGGCAAGGCGGATGGTAAGCCCGAAACGAAAACGGCCGAGGCTGTTTCCCCCGTCGATGGCATTGTGCTCAACGGCACGCAGGCCGTGGACAGACACGCCGATCCGGGCAAGGCCGAGGGGCAAAAAGGGCCGGATGCCGGGACGCTGAACTTTGCAAAACCCCTCGAGGGCGGCGAGGTCGCGCTCAACTTTGGGCAATTCCGCGGCGTGATGCACCTTGGCCTCGACTATACCGCAGCCCACGGCACGCCGGTGCTCGCCTCGGCGGCGGGCACGGTGGTGTGCGTGATGGAGCGTGGCGGTTACGGGCTGATGGTGGAGATTGACCATGGCAGCGGCTTCGTCACGCGCTACGCGCACCTGGCGCAGGCCTTTGTGAGCCTTGGGCAAAGCGTGGCGCAGGGGGAAACCATCGGCATGGTGGGCGCTACGGGCTACGCAGACGCGCCGATGCTGCATTTTGAGCTGCGCGTGGACGGCATCGCCTATAACCCGCGCTTTTACCTCGATTGAGGGCGTCCCTCGCGGCTTGCCAAAGAGGGCATTTGATGATACTATACTTAGGTTGACCCAAAAAAGGAGACTTCCAGGATGCCTTTGCTCAAATTTCGCTGTACCGAATGCGGAAAAATATTCGACGAACTCGTGCCCCTCGCGGGCATTGAAGCCATACGCTGCCCCGAATGCGCGGGCAAAACGGAGCGCGCCTACGAGGGAAAATGCGCGCAGGGCAAATCCGGCTGCGGCGGAGGATGCGCGGGTAGCTGCGCAAGCTGCGGCGGCGGCTGCTCCCACTAAAGAGAAGGAGCGGCCATGGCGTATTACATCATAAACGGCGGAAAACGGCTCGAGGGGAGCGTGACGGTCAGCGGCGCGAAAAACGCCGCTCTTGCCATCATCCCCGCGGCGATTCTCGCGGGCGAAAGCTGCCGGCTTGAAAACCTGCCGCGCATCGAGGACGTCAACATGCTCGAGCAGATTCTGCTTCGAATCGGCGCGAGCGTTACCTCCACCGAGGATGGCAGCATGCGCATTGACCCGCGCGGCATCAATAACTACCACGTCACCTTCGACATGGTTTCCAAGATGCGCGCTTCCTATTATTTGTTAGGGGCGCTGCTGGGCAGGTACGGCCATGCGGAAATCGCCCTGCCGGGCGGCTGCTCGATCGGCCAGCGCCCCATCGACCAGCATATCAAGGGCCTGCGCGCGCTCGGCGCACAGGTCGTTATCGATCACGGCATCGTGCGGGCAACGGCCAGCGAGCTGACCGGCGCAGACATTTACCTCGACGTCGTATCCGTGGGGGCGACCATCAACATCATGCTCGCCGCGGTTGCCGCGCGCGGGCAAACCATCATCTCCAACGCCGCCAAGGAACCGCATGTGGTTGACACCGCGAACTTCCTCAACATGATGGGCGCGCAGGTCAAGGGCGCGGGGACGGATATCATCCGCATCAACGGCGGCAGGAAGCTGCACGGCTGCACCTATGCCATCATCCCCGATCAAATCGAAGCCGGCACCTTTATGATCGCCGCGGCAGCAACCGGGGGCGATTTGGTGATTAACAACGTAATCCCCACGCACCTCGAGGCCATTTCCGCCAAGCTGATGGAAAGCGGTGTGCGGGTCATCGAAGGCGATGATGGCCGCGAATTCTTTTTGCGGGTTACGGCGGACTCTAGGCCCCGTGCCGTCAACATCAAAACGC
>CAYNDC010000128.1:0-4802 GCA_964396085.1 uncultured Clostridium sp.
CGCCTGCGCGCTTGCACAAAGCCGCCGCTTTGCCAAACGCCTGAATGATATCCCGAATTTCCTCCTTGCTCATTGCGGTGCTCTTGATATTGGTATCCCATACGTTGGGCAAACCGGCGTCCGGCGAGCGGAACATTCGGTGAACGTCCATACCTGCCAGCGTTTTTACAGCCCATCCCATAAATTTATTATAGTACAGCTTGCGCAGCATCGGTATCGCCACCATCGCGCGCCCCATGCCCGCGCCCAGTTGGAAAAACACTTTGGCGCCATAGCCGTGAACCTCGTCCAACAGCTCCTTAACCGGCCCCATCATGGCTTTTTCGGCATCCCCCATGTACTTGTTGCCCGCAAAGCTTCGAACCGGCAGCATGCCGGGGATCATCAACCCCACATTGTTTTTTGCGCGCTCGATGTAATAATCGCGGCAATGCGGGTTGAACTTGTACCCCATCATGCCCTCCAGCATGCCGGTCCCCTCCATGGCGACCAGCACGATACGGTTTTTAATGGTGGTTCCGCCTATCTTCATAGGTGTAAAAAGGGCCTCATAGTTCGCTGCCATTAAGAACTCCTCCTGGATCTCTCAACGATTTTTCATTATAGGAAACTATAATGCTTTGTTTATCCAATTTCAACCATTCTGTTCACCGCAGTTCATGGCTCCAGTTCGCAACAATCCAAGTGGCTTGCGCATCATTGTTTCCTCTTATGCGGATATCCATTTGCAGCAAGTGCATGCGCGCTGCCTTTTAGGATTGATAGCCCACGAAGAAATCGTCGGTCATGTTGCTTTTATCGATGCCCACCTCCGAGAGCAACGCCCGCGTGCTCTCGATCACGCTGCCCGCGCCGGAGTTGAAATAATCCGCAGCGTTGCCGAGTTCCTTGGCGAGCGCGGCGAGCTGCTGCTGCGTTTCCTCTCGCGCGTGCGTATAGAATACGTGAATATGCGGGTTCTCCCGCGCGATTTCATCGATTTGCTCACCGAAGAGATAGAACTCTGCCGCGGCGTACACGACGAAGATCTCGCGCGTGTGGTCGTGGGCAGCCGCCTTTAGGATGGAGAAAATGGGCGTGATGCCAACGCCCGAGGCGAAAAGCACCACGGGCTTGCCATTGTCCTTGAGCTTAAACGCGCCTTGCGGCCCCTTAATATCGATGCGTGCGTTGAGCCCTTGCTCGATGATGAACCGCTTGAAGGGGCTTGGCGTCTCCCCCGTGCGAAAGCCTAAAAGGATGTACCCTTCCTCAGGGATTGATGCCAGCGAAAAGGCGCGCCAGGCCCGCCCCTCAAAGGTCGCGTCGGGCAGCGTGAAGATCGCGTGTTCGCCGGCTGTCCATGTAAGCGCCTCATCCGGCTGGATTCGCACCGTATAATAATCCCCGTATTGATGCTGTACCTGTGTGATCGTACCCCGGTGCATGCCGACGTTTTTCGTCGTCTCGCTGAGTTCCATTGTCCTACTCTCCTTTGTGATTATTCTAAACTCCCCGTTACATCCGGGGGTTGTGCGCGAAAATAATGCTGCGTCGCGTATGCGAGCGTCTGTTTGGAAAAAGCACGGGCCTCCTTGGCCGGGCGGCTTTCGGGACAAGCGATGTCAAAGCCGTGATAGCAGCCCTCGAACGTCTTAAAATGAACCGGGATGCCCGCCTCCTGCATGCGCTGCACATAGGCGACGGTCTCGTCATAAAACGGCTCGATCGTGCCCACATAGGTGCATAAGGGCGGCAAGCCCGCAAGGCTGGCTGCACGCGCGGGCGCCGCATAAGCGGAGATGTTTTTCGTGCGGTGCTCCGGCCCCAGGTAGAGCTCCCATGCGATTTCATTCGATTTCGTGTTCCACACCGGCGCGTCGTTATCGCGTGCGCTCGCGCTCGTCATCCGGTCGTCCAGCATGGGATAGAGCGGCATCTGGAAGGCGATGGCCACCTCCCCGCGATCCCGCGCGAGCAGGCACAGCGCTGCTGCAATGCCCCCTCCCGCGCTGTCCCCCGCAACGAAGAGCTGGTCTTCCCGTATGCCAAGCTCCTTGGCGTGTCGTTTCATCCACAACAGGGCGTCGTAGCAATCCTCGATCGCCGCAGGGTAGGGCGCCTGCATCGAGCGGCGGTAATCCGGCATAACGGCGACGCAGCTACCATCCCCGGCGAAACGCTCAACGAAGGAAAAATCCTGCTCCGGCAGGCCTAGGGCGTATCCCCCGCCGTGCATCCACAAAATGCCCGGCACCTGTTCCTGCGTTCCCCGCCGCGCGCGGCACACGCAAAGCCGAAGTTCCGTGCCGTCCTCACGAAGGAGGAAGCGTTCCTCCATGCGCGTTTTACGCCCGAGCCAGAGGCCCTTGAGGCAGGTATCGAGCAGCGGGTTGAAGATCCGATAGCTGCGTTCCGTGAAGCTTGGAACAAGCCCGTGGCAGATTCGCCCCATCACGCGCAGCCCTCGTCGAACATCCCGCATGCCAACCTTCATTATGCCCCCAATCCTGACAGCCGGTTTTGCCTTTTTAAAAAAACAGCGGCCGATTGTTTAATTGTACCATGAAATTGCAAAAAAACACTCCCCATATCTGAATTTCACGCGCAAAGGGACGGCTCGCGCCGTCCCTTTCGTGTTGTTCATAAAGCGGAGTCGCCGCTTTTCGCGGGCGGGTGTTAGGTCCCCAAATATGCGGCCTTGACCGCTTCGTTGGTTAAAAGCTCGCTGCCGGGTCCCGTCATGGTGATGCGCCCGGTTTCAAGCACATAGCCGGTATCGGCGGTGGAGAGGGCCATGTTCGCATTCTGCTCGATGAGCAGAATGGTCACGCCGCGCTTGTTGATCTCCTTGATGATGGTGAAGATGTCGCGCACGATCAGCGGTGCGAGACCCAAAGAGGGTTCGTCCATCATCATGAGCTTGGGGCGGCTCATGAGCGCACGGCCGACGGCGAGCATCTGCTGCTCGCCTCCCGAAAGCGTGCCGCCCGCTTGCCAGGAACGCTCCTTCAGGCGCGGGAAGAGCTCGTACACCCAGTTAAGGTCGGCACTGAGGTCATCCTTGCGCATATAGGCACCCACGCGCAGGTTTTCGACGACCGTGAGGTCCGGAAAGATCCGCCTGCCCTCCGGCACAAGGGTGATTCCCCGCTTGACGATGGAGGTCGCATCCTTGCCCGTGATGTTTTCACCCTCGAACTCAATCGTGCCGCTCTTGGGCTTGACCAGCCCGGCGATGGTGCGCAGGGTCGAGCTTTTGCCTGCTCCGTTTGCGCCGATCAGCGTCACGATCGCGCCGCGCGGCACATCAAAGGAGATGCCCTTGACGGCCTCGATCCCTCCGTAATTGACTTTCAGATCCCTGATGCTGAGCACAGTTTCTCCCATCAGCTCACCCCCAGATATGCGTTGATCACGTGCGGATCCGCCTGCACCTGCGCGGGCGTGCCGCTGCTTATGAGCTTCCCAAAGTCGATGACGTAAATGCGCTCGGAAAACTGCATAACGAGGTCCATGTGGTGCTCGATCATGAGCACGGTCAAATCGTATTTATTCTTGATCTTCACGATGAACTCGCCCAACTCCTGCGTCTCCTGCGGGTTCATGCCGGCAGCCGGCTCATCGAGCAAAAGCAGCGTGGGGCTCGTCGCGAGCGCGCGGGCAATCTCAAGCCGCCGCTGGAGGCCGTAGGGCAGGCTCACAGCGAGGTCGTTTGCGTATTGCAACAGGTTCTGCTCCTCCAAAAGCGCTGCCGTCTCTTCGCGCATGCGCTTTTCCTCCGCGTGGGAGATGCGCAGCGTCGCCGTAAACACGTTGTGCTTGGCGCGCATGTGTTTCGCGGTGAGCACGTTGTCGAACACCGTCATGCTCTTCCACAGGCGGATGTTCTGGAACGTACGCGCAATGCCAAGGCTCGTGATCTGATCCGGCGTGGGGTCAACGGTCTTTACCCCAAGGTATTTTGAGCCGTTTTCGCCCGCGTAGAGCTTTTTCATCTTGCCGCGCGGGTGGTTGCTGACAATCGGTGTGCCGTGGAAGCTGATGATGCCGTTGGTCGGCTCATACACGCCGGTAATGCAGTTGAACGCCGTGGTTTTACCTGCTCCGTTCGGCCCGATCAGCGCGATGATCTCCCCTAGGTTCACTTCGAGGGAGAGGTTGTTGACGGCCACGACGCCGCCGAACTGCATGGTGACATTCTCAAGGCGCAGCACGTTTTCAGGCATTCTCTTTCCCCCCCTTCGATGCGTTCGCAAGCTTGGCCCGGCGCCGGAAAAGCGCCGCGAGCCTTTGATAGGAAATTTCCTTATCCCCCATCAGCCCCCGCGAGAAGAACAGCACGATCACGAGGATGATGACCGAGAAGACGAACTTGCGAAAACCCGAGCGGAACACGAGCGCCGAGTCGATGCCCAGAAAGCGGCCCATATCGAGCCCGCGCAGCCACCATTCGGAGCTTGCGATGTAGAGGAAGCTCGCCAGCGCAGAGCCCGAGACCGAGCCGATGCCGCCGATGACGACGATGAGCAAAATCTCATAGGTCATCGCGCTCTTGAACTGCGCCGCCTGCACGGTGTATTGGTACATCGCCAGGAGCGCGCCCGAAACGCCCGCGAAGAAGGAGCTGATCACAAAGCTCATCTGCTTGTGGCGGAAGAGGTTGATGCCCATCGCCTCCGCCGCGACCTCGTCATCCCGGATGGCCTTGAACGCGCGGCCATAGGAGGAGTTGATCAAAAGGACGATGAGCCCGATGCAAACGCCCGCCGCGACGAACACGAAGAGCGTGGGCGGGAAGGGAATCTTCGTAAAGGGAATGG
>CAYNDC010000129.1:0-4734 GCA_964396085.1 uncultured Clostridium sp.
GGCGGCTCGTCGCCTCGCTCTGGCTCGGGCAGCCGCCCGCGCGGCCGAGGTTGGCAAACACCTCGCAGATGCCTTCATCGTCATAATTGACCGTGACGTAGAGGTTGCCGCAGCCGATGACGATCTTTTCCGTGATGCCGCGCGTGACCTCCGGGCGCGGACGCGGTGCGATTTTGCATGCGGCGATGTTGGCGGCCGAAACGTTCGCGCGCGGTTCCTTCTTCTCCTTGGCGGCCTCTGTTTTATCGCCGACATAGAGCACCTGATCCTCGCGGCTGCCGTCCCGATAGATGGTGACGCCCTTGCAGCCGAGCTTGTAAGCGAGGGCGAACACCTCCGACACCTCCTCGCGGGTGGCGTCGTGGCGGAAGTTGACGGTCTTGGAAACAGCGTTATCCGTATAGCGCTGGAAGGCGCTTTGCATGCGGATGTGGTATTTGGGCGTGATGTCGTGGGCGGTGACGAAAACGTTGCGGATGTGCGCGGGAACCGTCTCGACTTGCGCGAGCGTCCCCTCGCGCGCGATGCGGCGCATGAGCGCATCCGAATAGAAGCCCTCCCTCTTGGCAACCTCGGCGAAATACGGGTCCACCTGGGGCAGCTCGTCGTTATCCATCACATTCCTTACGAAGGAGAGCGCGAAGAGCGGTTCCACGCCCGAGGACGCGCCGCAAATGATCGATATGGTGCCGGTGGGGGCGATGGTCGTGCAGGTGGCGTTGCGGTAGGGCCGTTTGCCCTCGGCGAGGCTGCTCTTTTCGTAAAGCGGGAACGGCCCGCGTTTTTGCGCAAGCTCGATGGATGCCTCGTGTGCGCGCTCGTTGATAAAGCGCATGATGGCATTGGCCGTCTCGATCCCCGCCTCGGAGTTGTAGGGGATATTGAGCCGGAAAAGCATGTCCGCAAAACCCATCACGCCCAGGCCGATCTTGCGCGTGGCGAGCGTCTTTTCGGCGATGATATCGAGCGGATACCGGTTGACCTCGATGACGTTATCGAGGAAGTGAACCGCACGATCGACCGTTTTGCCCAGGAGATCGTAGTCGATCTCATAAGCGTTGCCGGAGTGTTTGAGCATGCGCGCGAGGTTGAGCGAACCAAGGTTGCAGCTTTCGTACGGCAGCAGCGGCTGCTCGCCGCAGGGGTTGGTGGACTCTATTTCGCCCGCAACGTCGCGCACGACATTGTCCCTGTTCATGCGATCGAGGAAGATGATGCCCGGCTCCCCGTTCTTCCAGGCCATATCGACGATGAGCTCAAACACCTCCCGCGCGCGCTCCGTACCCACAACCGCCTTCGTGCGCGGATCAATGAGCTCGTAGACATCGTCGCGTTCGACGGCCTCCATGAAGGCTTCGGTCAACCCCACGCTGATGTTGAAGTTCGTGATTTCGTGCGAATCGCTCTTGCAGGCGACGAATGCTTTGATATCCGGATGGTCCACGCGCAGAATGCCCATGTTCGCGCCGCGCCGCGTGCCGCCCTGTTTAACAGCCTCCGTGGCCGAGTTAAACACCTTCATGAAGCTGATGGGACCGCTGGCAACGCCGCCGGTGGAGCGCACCGTCGCCCCCGCCGGGCGCAGGCGCGAGAAGGAAAAGCCTGTGCCGCCGCCGCTCTTGTGGATGAGCGCGGCGTTTTTGACGGTTTCGAAAATATCCTCCATCGAGTCGCCCACGGGCAGCACGAAGCATGCGCTCAGCTGGCCCAGGGGCTTGCCCGCGTTCATGAGCGTGGGCGAATTGGGCATGAACAGAAGCCCGTCCATCATGGCGTAAAAAGTTTCGCTAAGCGCCGCGACATCAGCCTCCGGATCGTAGGCCCTATCCGCAGCAGCGACAGCCTCCGCCACGCGGCGGAACATTCCCTCCGGCGTTTCTATCAGTTTTCCGTCCGCATCCTTTGTTAAATATCTCCGTTCCAAGACGGTCAGCGCATTCTTTGATAGTTCCGCCATCGTTCTTCCTCCACAATATATCTGATCATATTTGCTTGTCCCATACTAAATATGGGGTGTTTTGTCATTCTATCACCCCACGGATGGCCTGTAAAGAGGAAATCCCGAAGAATTGGCGCGCGATCCGTTCCGCCACAAAACCGCCTTCCCCGGCGGCCTGCGCAAACCCGGAGCAAACAACAAAGGCGGCAAGCTTTTGCGCCTGCCGCCATGAAGTCGAGAGAATCGCTATCCTACCAACAGGCGCACCAACCCGCCTGCATACGCCACAGCGCCGCGTCCCGCAGCGGTGCGGCCTGCACCCGTCGTCGCCGGACCGGAGAATACCATCGAGTGCCTCGCGTTGCTATCCCCTTGCCGCTCTAAAGGATAACGGTCCGCTTGTCAAGTTCATCCTCACTCAAGGTGCCCTTGTATTTCAAATATGTCGCCATGCCGCCGCGGATATGGCGCTCCTCGCGGTTTTTCAAGAGGATGCCCCGAACCTGATTGGCGAGCGTGGGATCGAGGTTCTTGAGGCGGGTTTGCATATCGTGGTGGACGGTGGATTTGCTTATGCCAAACGCCCGCGCGGCGCTGCGCACGGTGGCGCCGTGCTCTACGATGTACTCCGCCACGCTCAACACTCTTTCTTCGATATATGCGTACATAACATCCCCCCGAAGAAGCTTTGATCATGCTTATGAGAGGATGTGCGCCTTCATGCGTATTTTTCACGCGGGGCGGGAATTCTCGCCTTCTATATTTGAAGCGCTCGTGCGAGGGCCGTCGCGCCGTAAACGCCAGCCGCGCCCATACGGCGAAGCGCCATGGCGCATTCGTTCATCGTCGCGCCGGTGGTCAGGACGTCGTCCACGATGAGCACATGCTTCCCCGCCGCCTTCCCGGGTTTTGCGATAAACGCCCCGGCGACGTTTTCGGCGCGCGCGGCAGCGCTTAGCTGCGTTTGCGAGCCTGTGTCCCGCACGCGCGAGAGCCAATCTTCCTCAAAGGGGAGCTCGAGCCGCCCGGCCAGCGCGTGCGCGATGAGCGCGCTCTGGTTATAGCCGCGCTGGCGTCGCTTGTTTTCGTGCAGGGGAACGGGGATGACGACATCGATCGGCCATGCGTGCGGCACTTCGATGAGCTTCGCAAAAAACGGCGCGAGATAGCGCGCGTCGTCATATTTCATATGGTGGATGGCAGCCGCATTCGCCGCGTCCATCAGCGCACCCGCACAAAAGCCCTCGAGCGCCGCCGGACAGGGCTGCCCCTCTGCCGGCCGAAGCTTCGCGGCGCAATCGCCGCATAAGCCGCGCTCGTCGGTATGCGCCTCCCTAGCGCAGAGGAAGCAGCAGACATCGGTGGGGAACACCCAATCGATGAAGCTGCTCACGGCGATGTCACGCCGGGCTGGGCGAAGTTCTCAAGGAAGCTGCGCAGCGCGCTGTAGCGCCACCTGACCTTGGCGTTGTCGACCATGTCGAACACGCTCTGGCTGCGCCCTACAATATAGACTTGCTCGCGCGCGCGCGTCACGGCGGTGTAGAGGAGGTTCCTGGTCAAAAGCTGCGGCGAGCCGCCCGCCAGCGGCAGAACGATGACGGGAAACTCGCTGCCCTGGCTCTTGTGGATGGTCACGGCATAAGCGAGCGCAAGCTCGTCAAGCATAGTGAAATCGTATGCGGCCTCGCGCTCGTCGTCGAAGAGGACGACGAGTTCCTGATCTTCGCCGTCGATTTTGAGGACGGTGCCCAAATCCCCGTTGAACACGCCAAGCCCATCCTCCACGGTGCTGCCCGCAACGCGCCGCCACTTGATTTTGTAGTTGTTTTTAACCTGCATGATCTTATCGCCCTCGCGGAAGATCACCTCGCCGTATTTATGCTCTCGTTTTTTGGGCGTGGGGGGGTTGAGCGCCTGCTGCAGCCGTTCGTTGAGCTGCGTGACGCCAAGTGCCCCCTTTTTCATGGGCGAGAGCACCTGCACATCCTTGATGGGATCGCGCGTAACAAGCTTGTTGGTGACGCCCGCGCACAGCGCGATGACGCGGCGGGTAATTTCCTGCGCGCCGGCAAGTTCCTCGAAGCAAAAATCACTGCAGCCCGAAAAGAGCTCGGGCAGCCTGCCGCGGTTGATGCGGTGCGCGTTTTCGACGATCATCCCCCGCTCGGCCTGCCGGTAGATATCCGTCAGGCGAATGACGGGCACCGCGCCGCTGTCGATGATATCCCGAAGCACGTTGCCCGGCCCTACGGAAGGCAGCTGATCGGCATCTCCCACGAGGATGAGCCGCGTGCCGGGCGATGTGGCGCGCACAAGCGCGCGCATGAGCGTGACATCCACCATGCTCATCTCATCCACGATGATGAAATCCGCCGCGATGGGATCATCCTCGTTTTTTACGAAACTTTCGCTGTCAAACCCGTAGCCGAGCATGCGGTGAATGGTACGGGCCTCTGCGCCCGTCGCCGCGGCCATGCGCTTGGCCGCGCGGCCGGTGGGCGCGCACAGCTCGAAATCCAGCCCGGCTTGGGCGATCAGGCCGATAACAAAACGCAGAATGGTTGTTTTTCCGGTGCCGGGGCCGCCGGTGATGACCATGACGCCCGAGGTGAGGGCGGTCACTACCGCCTCGCGCTGCTGCGGGGCTAGATCGACGTGAAGCTCCTGCTCGAGGAGCGCGATGCGCTCGTCGATCGCGAGCATCGACGGAGCCTCAGCCCGGGCGATGAGCGTGAGAAGGCGGCGGGCGCAATCCCCCTCCGCACGGAACATATAAGGCAAAAAGGCGCATT
>CAYNDC010000130.1:0-4686 GCA_964396085.1 uncultured Clostridium sp.
TCGCGAGCAAGGCCGCCAAGGAGGCGCAGAAATACGGCCAGGTCAACGTCGCATGGTCCGGCAAGGACATCAACTATGCCCGCATCCCGCGCCAGGAAGAGCTCAAGCTCGACCCCGAGGCGGATTACGTGCACATCTGCTACAACAACACCATCTACGGCTCCTGCTGGGACTATATCCCTGATACGGGAGATGTGCCCCTCGTGGCGGATCTCTCCAGCTGCATTTTGAGCCGTCCCATCGACGTTTCCAAGTTCGCGATGATCTACGCCGGCGCGCAGAAAAACGTCGCTCCGGCCGGCCTTACAATCCTCATTATCCGAGAGGATCTCCTGGGCAACGTCAACCCCATCACGCCCACGATGTGCGACTACACGATCAATGCGGCGGACGGCTCCATGCACAACACACCCCCGTGCTGGTGCATCTACATCTGCAAGCTCGTCATGGACTGGCTGGAAAAGACCGGCGGCCTCGTGGAGCGCGAACGCGTCAACCTTTTAAAGGCGGATCTCCTCTATCAATGCCTCGATGAAAGCTCCTTCTACACCACCGCCATCGAGCCGGGCAGCCGTTCGATCATGAACGTGCGCTTCAACACCCCCAGCGAGGAGCTTGACGCCAAGTTCGTTAAGGAGAGCGTCGCCGCCGGCATGTCCAACCTCAAGGCACACCGTTCCACGGGCGGTCTTCGCGCTTCCATCTATAACTGCATGCCGCTCGAGGGCGTCGAATACCTCGTTGCGTTTTTGAAGAAATTCGAAGCCGAAAACAAGTAAAGGAGAAGAACCATGAGAATACTTGCCTCAGACGGGCTGGATAAATCCGCAGTTGCGGCGCTCACCGCGAAGGGTCACGAGGTGGTTGAGCAGTTTTATGAGCCGGACGAGCTTGCCCGCCAGGTGAAAGAGTTCGACGTTTTAGTCGTTCGCAGCGCCACCAAGGTCCGCAAGCCCATCATCGATGCAGCCAAGGAAGGCGGCCGCCTCAAGTTGATCATCCGCGGCGGCGTCGGCGTGGACAATATCGATGTGGATTATGCCCAGGAGAACGGCATCGCCGTCAAGAACACGCCGCGCGCCTCGAGCAACACCGTCGCCGAGCTCGCGCTTGCGCACATGTTCAGCGTCGCCCGTTTTATCTCCATTGCCGGGCACAGCATGCGCGAGGATAAGTGGGATAAGAACGACTATAAGGGCATGGAACTTGCAGGCAGAACGCTTGGCATCATCGGCTGCGGCCGCATTGGCCAAATGCTCGCGCAAAAGGCACAGGCGCTTGGCATGAGCGTGCTCGCAGTCGACATTTACCATGTCCCCGGCCTCGAAGGGGAGACGTTCCGCTATTGCGAAATGGACGAGCTGTTTGCCAAGTCCGATTTCATCTCGCTGCACACTCCCAGCCTCGATGGCAAGCCCCTCGTCAACGCCGAGACCATTGCCAAAATGAAGGACGGCGCGGTCATCATCAACACCAGCCGCGGCAACAACGTGGATGAGGCCGCCCTGCTCGACGCGCTCAACTCCGGCAAGCTGCGCGGCGCGGGACTCGATGTGTTTGCCGAGGAACCCTCCAAGAACCCCGCGCTTTACTCCCATGCGCACGTTTCCGTAACGCCGCACATCGGCGCGCAGACATCCGAGGCGCAAAAGCGCGTGGGCGGCGAGATTGTAGATATCATCAACGCGATGTAACGCTTTTGGCATTGACCAATCACAATGACCCCATAAAAGTACGGCTTCCGTTTTTCAAACGGAAGCCGTACTGCATTCGACCCGATTGTGGATTTATGGTTTGCGCCACTCAATTCTCCTGAGATGTATCATCCATCCGCCAATACGCGCTGCCGTCGAGCCGGCGTTTGAGGAGGCCGGCATCTACGAGGTCGCGCCGCAGCATGCAGGGGTCCGCGTAAAAGCCGCCGAGGATGGCGGTGACTTCGGGCTCGGCGTAGGTGCGGCCCAGCTCAAAAAAATGCTCGGCCGCGTAGGCGAGCACCACGGCGCGCTTTGAGGCCTTCACGGGAATGGATACCAATTTCCCGTTTTGAAAGAAGCTACGCACGATTTTATCCTTCTTCTGCGCCTCACTCAGAGGCGCACGTTTGTGCTGTTGCTGTTCCATCAGATTTTTCCTCCCAGGTAGTAGTAGATGATCACGAGCGATTCTCGCATGTAGTCGTTGGGTGTAATGTAGGAAACGCCGCGTGCGCCGATTCCCGTCGCATCGAGCCCCAACGAGCGCGCGACCTTCCCCGCGCGAAGGACATGGAAGCGGGTCGTCACGAAAAGCGTCCTCGCGCCTTCGCCCAACTCCGCATCTATGATGCGCTTGGCGTTGCGGAAATTCGTGTACGTGCTGTCCGATTCTTCATCCAAACGAATGCGGCTCTCCGCCAGGCCGCGCGACACGAGGTAACGCCGCATGGCCTCAGCCTCGGTGATCGCCTCCCCCCGCCCCTGGCCGCCGCACAGGACGATGAGGGTATCCGGATTGTCGTTCGCATAGGCGAGCGCCACATCCAGCCTTCGCGCAAGCGTGAGGGAAACCCGCTCCCCTCGCACGCCGCAGCCGAGCACGATCAGCGCATCCGCGTCCGGCTCAGGTGTCCGGTGTCCCTCCCGATAGATCATGGGCACCATGACGAGGAGGATGAGCGCGTACCCCGCATATCCTGCCAGGAGCACCCACTGAACAAAGGCGCCAAACCCTTCCGAGAAGAAACGTGCCGCCGCCGGGAAAAACACGCCGATGAGCAGCAACGGCAACCCCAGGATCGCCGGCAGCACCGTGCCCGCGTTGAGGTTGGAAAACAGCGATACGATGAGCGTATCCAAAACGCCCGCGGTGCCAAGCACGAGCAGCAGAACGCGGAAAACGGCGCTCATGTCTCCCCCTGCGCCCCGAGGGGCGCATTCTTCGTGGCAACATAGTTGGCGACGTAAACGCCCGCGATCACCAGCGTCGTGCCGATACCCTGCAAGAGGGAGAACGATTCTTTGAGCACGATGACGCCCGCGAGCACCGCCACGACCGTCGTCACCCCCGCGAACGAGGTGCAGCGCGCAGCGCCGATCACGGCGATTGCGTAGTTGGCCATTAAGAAGGCGAGCACCTGGCAGCCGATCGCAAGGTACAGCACGGCCACAAGAAAGCTCTTATCCACAAACGGCGCGCGCAGATATTCCCCCATCGTGCCGTTGATGCCATGTTCGACGAGGGCCATTCCCGTAAAAACCACCGCGCCGAGGATTGCCATCATGAATGTTTTTTCCTGGCTGGTATAATCAACCGCCTTGCGCGAGAAGGTGACACAGAGTCCATCGCTGATCATGGCGATGAGGAGCATCAGGTAGCCTACGACGTTGAGAGAGGCTTCAAGCCCCTTCACGAGCACGATCATCAGCACGCCTGCGATGGATACGACGATGCCCACGACCTGCGGACGGGTCGGGCGCTCCTTGATGATGAGGCTGCATAAAATAATGGTGATGATCGGCAATAGCGTCACCATCACCCCGCTCTCCGAAGCGGTGGTGAGTTGGATGCCGATGGTCTCGCCGATAAAATAGAGCACCGGTTGAAAAAAGGCGATCAAAAGCAGAGGGCGGATGCTCTTTTTGCGAAAATCGACCTTGATCACGCCCAGCAATGCGCATATGCCCATCGCAGCCACGGCGAACAGAAAGCGCCAAGAAAGTAGCGTGAACGCGCTGTAGGTGTTGACGGCTTCCTTGGTAAAAAGGAAGCTCAGGGCGAACAGCACATGTGCGAAAACCCCGCACAACACGCCCAAAACATCGTTTTTGATTTTCATGCAGCCAGTATATCACATTGTGAAGAGGGCGTGTAGCGGCAATGTTAATTTTGTCAACATATCCCCGCGCGGTTGCACCGATTGGCTACGCGTGCTAAAATTATTTGTTATAAGCTAAAAACGGTCGCGCCGTTGTGCTCAAGGAAAGGATTTCGCATGGGCTTTGTGGATAAACTGCTGGGCAATTCCAGCGAGAGCAAACTGAAAAAACTCGCGCCGCTTGTGCGGCGCATCAACGAATGGGAGCCTTCCATTCAATCGCTTGACGATGAGGCGATGCGCTTAAAAACCCAGGAGTTTAAAGATCGCCTCGCTGCCGGCGAAACGCTCGACGACCTTTTGCCCGAAGCTTTCGCGCTCGTGCGGGAGGCGGCTGTGCGCACCATCGGCCAGCGGCACTTCGACGTGCAGCTCTTGGGCGGCATCACGCTGCACCAGGGCCGCATCGCCGAAATGAAAACGGGCGAAGGCAAGACCATTACGGAAACCCTGCCCGCCTACCTCAACGCGCTCGAAGGCCGCGGCGTGCACATCGTGACGGTCAACGACTACCTTGCCAAACGCGACGCCCAGTGGATGGGCAAAATATATAAGTTCCTCGGCCTAACGGTCGGCTGCGTCATTCACGATCTCGACAATGACGAGCGGCGCGAGGCGTACGCGTGCGATATCACCTACGGCACAAACAACGAGTTCGGCTTCGACTACCTGCGGGATAACATGGTTGTCTATCGCAAGGATATGGTGCAGCGCGAACTGAACTTCGCCATCGTTGACGAGGTGGACTCCATCCTCATCGACGAAGCGCGCACGCCGCTGATCATCTCCGGCCCCGCCGATAAGTCAACCGACCTGTACCGGCGCGCCGA
>CAYNDC010000131.1:0-4651 GCA_964396085.1 uncultured Clostridium sp.
AGGGCAATGCTTCTTCAAAGCGGCCAAGATCCATCAGCACCAAGGACATGCGGTTGAGGTCATCCGGGTCGTCGCTGCCGATGCGCGCAAGGGCATCCGCGGTGCGGTTGGCAGCGGTCTTGTCGCGCATAGCCTGTTGGATCATCGTAAGGTTGCAAAGCGCCTGGAGGTTTTTGGGATCCCGCTCGAGCACGGTTTTCGCCTCGTTTGAAGCCCGTTTGTACTCGCGCCGGCAAAAATGCACGAGCGTGAGGTTGTTGCGCGCCCAGTCGAGCTCGGGATCGAGATGCAGCGCGTGCCGAAGCTTTTCCTCGGCCTTGTCATATAGCTCCTGTTCGAGCAGTTCGCGCCCTTCCTCGGCCGCGTCATATGCGTCATCCTTTTTGTTCACCGCCACGAGCGCGCCAGAATCGGGGCCGGCGCGGTAGAATTCTGCCTCGTCGATTGCGTCAAGCATGTCGTACGCGTCGTAGATGAACGTGCCTTCCGGCTCGAGGTCGGCATAGCGCTCGAGCGCGTCCTTTGCGTGCAAAAGGTCATTGAGACCCATGAAGTTGCAGCCCATGCCGAAATAGCATTCCGGGTCGTGTTCTTCACGCCGCGCAAGGGCGAAGAGGATGCGGTTGGATTCGTCAAACCGCTCCATCTCCGTGAGCACCTCGGCCATCGCCAGCCGAATCTCCTCGTTATCCGCATCGCGTTCGCCCGCCAAGCGGTAGTTGCACAGCGCCTCCGCAAGCTTGTTTTGGTCGAGCCGGTCGAGGCCGCGCCGGTAGAAGAACTCTCCCTTCTGCTCGAAAGAGAGGATCTTTCCGGGCCTGTTTGGTTTATATAAAGCCAGTTTATCCGCCATGTTTACCCTTTTCACTCTCGGCGATCAAACGCCCAAGGTCACTTTCATCAAAATCATAAACGGTGTTGCAAAAGTGGCAGGTGAGCTGTGCGCCGCGCTCCTTTTTGAGCATGTCGGCAAGCTCCGCCTCCCCGAGGGTGAGCAGCACGCGCTCGAGCCGCTCCCGGCTGCAATCGCAGCGGAAAGCAGGCTCGTAGCCCTGGAGGATCTCCATGTCGCAGCCGGCGAAGAACGAGCCGAGAACTACCTCGAGCGTCTCGCCGTCCTCGAGGCGGCGCGAGAGGGTCAAGATCTCCTCCCCCTTTGCGCTAAGAAGATCGAGCGCCTCGTCGCTGCATCCGGGCAACGCCTGCACGAGCAAGCCGCCCGCGGAGAGGACCGCCCCGGTTTCGATATCCACGCGCACCCCCAGGTAAACCAGGGAGGGCTGCTGTTCGCTCACCGTGAAATAATGGGCGAAATCCTCCGCGATCTCGCCGGAGTTGATGGGGGAGCGCCCAACGTAGGGCTCCTTCATCGATAGGTCGCGCACGACCGTCAGCTCGCCAAACCAGCCCACCGCCAGCGCCACGTCCAACTTGCCGTCCGGCGCGGGGGGGAGCTCCAGCTTGGGATTTTCAATGTAGCCCTTGACGTAGCCGTTCCATTCAGCCGTGCATACGATGTTGCCGGCCATGCCGCCGCCCTTGAGAATGGTCGTGACGCGCTCGGCGGGGTTTTTGAGCGCGATGCCCATCATGGAGGTCATCATCAGCGCGCGGCCGAGCGCCGCCGTGCAAACGCGGGAGGTCTCGTGCAGCGTACGCGCAGTTTCAACCAGTTCTTTACCGGTAATTGCGCTAAACCGCGCCTGTCTTTCAAGCAGCACACCGCGCAGTATTTTATCGTTGGTTTGAGCCATCAGTTTCCTCTTCCCGGAGCACACGCCGCGAATTGCAGCCGCTCGCTCCTCTCGTTTGGCGCCACGCGGCTAAACGCCTCGTAGACCCGTATATCGCAAAAGCCCGCGCGCACAAGCGCGTTGGTGAGTTCCCGTTGGGAGTGGGCGCGCTGGAGATGCTCCTCCGTGAAGCGCTCGTAGCGCCCGTCGCTCGATCGCGCGAAGAACGTGACGTTCATGCGGATGAGCTTTGATGCTTCATCATATTCATTCGTCCAGATATATGCCGCCCCTTCTTCCTCCTGCGCAAAGGTATTGTTCGCTAGGATGCAGGAGAGCTTGTACCGGCTCGATACATCGAACAGCAGCGTTCCGCCTGGTTGTAAGTTCGCCCGCGCGGCGTGCAGGAACGCATCCACCGCCTCGCGAGAGAGGAGGTAATTCACCCCGTCGCAAGCCGAAACGATGGCATCCACCTTGCGGTGGAGGCAAAGCGCCTCCATGCGTTGGAGCACGAAGGGGATGGTAAGGCGCGCCAGCCGGGCGTTTTCTGCGGCGACGGCGAGCATTTCGGCCGAGGCGTCAAGCCCCGTGAGGGCGTGTCCGGCTTGTGCCAGCGGGATGCTCAGCGCGCCCGTGCCGCAGGCGGCGTCCGCTATCCTCAGGCGGCCGGCCGGCAGGAGCGAGAGCACGTAATTCGCCCACGCGCCGCGATCCACCGGCGTCATAAGCTTATCATACACCGCTGCAAACTTGCCGTACAAGCGCATACTCCTCCCATTCTTGAATAAGGTGTAAACAATTGTACAACAAAGCCGGCACGCTTTCAAGGGCGCTTGAAGAGCACCGCGCCGCGTGATAGAATCATGAGGCGCCAAGAATCGGCGCAACAGGATGGCGAAAGCCGCGAAAGCGTGAGAACAATGGAAGATAAAACCGCTGGGAAAGCGAAAAAAACGAAGAAAAAGCTCCACCCCGCCGCGAGGATCGCCCTGATTCTCGTCGCGGTGGTGCTTGTGCTGGCGCTGGGCGTCGGCGCGCTTGGCATGGGCCTTCTCAACCGCATCGTCCGGGGCGACGCCGGCGAGGTGTACCTGCCAGCGGAATCCGAAACGCCAATGCTGACCGACGAAGCGCCGGATATGACACCGACGCCCACGAGAAGCCCGGCACCGGGCGCGGGGGAGACCCCTGCCCAAACAACGGCGCCGCTGCCGTTGAGCGAATATTACAACCAGACCGTGCTCACCCCGGCACAGCTCGAAAAGATCGCGGCGAACAACCAGAGCGCGCGCTACATCAACGTGCTGCTCATCGGTGCCGACAGGCGCGCGACCAAGGGTTCCTATAACTCCGACACGATGATGATCGCCACCATCGACAAGGTGCATAACCGCCTTAAGCTCACCTCGCTCATGCGGGATATGCTTGTGGACATTCCCGGTTACGGGTACGGCAAGCTCAACTCGGCCGCGGCGCGCGGGGGCGTGCAGCTGTTGTCCGATACGATCGAGCATAACTTCCACATCAAAATCACGCAGTATGTTCTGGTGGATCTGCACACCTTCGTCGAGGTGATCGACGCCATGGGCGGCGTCACCATAAAAATGACGGCAGCGGAGATCAGCTCAGCCAACGACAATATCGCCGGGCTCAACAAGCAGCTGGGCATCGAGTACCTCTGGGATGGATTCATCTTCGCCGAGCCGGGCCCGGTACTGCTCACGGGGAAACAGGCGCTCGGCTACATCCGCATCCGCCACCTCGACAGCGAATTTGTGCGCGTGGGGCGCCAGTATACGCTGCTGCAAACGGTGTTTGCGCAGTTCATGCAAAAGGGCGCCAAGCGGCAGTACAGCCTGCTCTACGACATGCTCCCCCTCGTGGAAACCAACCTCACCAACGTCGAAATCGTCGATATCGCGATGGCTGCGCTCTCGATGAAGGCCAAGGGCATTTCCTTCTACCGCCTGCCGGTCGAGGGACTGTTCGAAAACGGAAAATGGGAGAAGCACTTCGTATTCTTCGGCGATCTGCCCGCCATGAGCCTCGCGCTCAACGCGTTCATCTTCGATTCGGACGAGTCGCCAAAGCCCGTGCCGGTGCTCACCCCCAACCCATCGCTGCCCGCGCGCACGCCGGGCACCGGCGTCACCGCCTCGCCGGATGGCGGGTCGGGCTCGCTGGACCCCGTGACCCCTACGCCGGAGGTTCCCCCCACCCCATCGCTGGAGCCGTCACCCACGGAGACGCCGGAAAATACTCCTCCTGTAGAGCCAACACCATAGCAAACATTGGCGGGCGTACATATATTGAAGTGTGCGCCCGTTTACATATACACGAGCAACGCCCGAGCGCGCTGCGGCACGGCGGGGCGCGCCATGCGCCATGGGCGCAGGGCCTTGGCGGCGCTGCTGCCGCGGCCGACCGCAGCGCGCGAAAATTTGCTTTTGAGCCATAATTGTTCTTTACTACCGTCAAGAAGATGGTTTATTATTGGAGCATAAGAATTTATTTTTTATTCATGCGGCACTTATAATGATAAGGAGTGTTTGACATGGGTAAAATTTTTTTAATTACCGGCGCGGCGGGGCATCTGGGCAGCGTGCTTGTGAAAAGGCTGGTCGATCAAGGGGCGCGCGTGCGTGCGCTCGTGCTCCCGGGCGAGAAGAATGTGCCGGGGGGATGCGAACAAGTATGCTACGCGAACATCTGTGAGCAGGAGAGCCTCGAACCGTTTTTTGACTTGGCCGAGGGGGATGAGGCTGTCGTCATTCACGCGGCGGGCATCGTGTCTATCGCGTCGCGATTTTCGCAGCTGGTCTACGACGTGAATGTGGGCGGCACAAAAAACATTGTAGAGATGTGCAAAACCAACGGGGTGAGCAAGCTGATCTACGTCAGTTCGGTACATGCCA
>CAYNDC010000132.1:0-4608 GCA_964396085.1 uncultured Clostridium sp.
GTGGTTTCCTCCGACTTCTACACCGACCCGCGCACCTCCATCTTCGATGCGCTCGCAGGCATCAGCCTCAACGATCATTTTGTCAAGCTCGTCGCCTGGTACGACAACGAGTGGGGTTATTCCTGCAAGCTGCTGGACCTCGTGGCGCACATGGCCGCGGTGGACGGGGAGTAATTCTCCGTAAACCACGCTCCGCAACGCAAAAAAACGGCCTCGCCCGGGTGGCGGGGCCGTTCCCTTATGTATGTGGGGTGCGGCGGGGCTATGTCAGCGCAGGGATTGGGCAACGTGCCGCATGATGGCGTCCGCGATATCCACGCCCGTGGCGGCGCTGATGCCCGCAAAGTGAGCGTTGGAGTTGACCTCGCACAGCAATGGCCCGTCGGGGCCAAAGAGCAGGTCCACGCCGGCGAAATCGAGTCCAAGCATGCTCGCCGCGCTCTCGGCCAGGTTCGTTTCCTCTGCGGTGGGGGTGTAGGGCGTGGTCTTGCCGCCGCGCGCGACGTTGGCGCGAAAATCGCCCGCGTCATTCTCGCGCAGCATCGCCGCGCATACGCGTCCGCCCACGACATAGAGCCGCGCGTCGCGCGCGAAGGAGGTTTTTACGAACTCCTGCGCGAGGGCAGCCGAGCCGGCGGTTCGTTGCAGCAGCGTGCGCGCCTCGGCGGCGTCATGCGCCAGATATACCTGCATGCCAAAGGAGCCAAAACATTCCTTAATGATAAAGGGATAACCCAGATAATCGGCGATGCGCTCGAGAAACGCGTTTTGCGTGTACCCGATGCGGGGGAAGGTGAGGGGGATGAGCACGGTCTTTGGCATGGGGAGCGCCCCGGAGAGCGCGATGTGCGTGAGAGCCTTGTCGTCGCAGGTTTCGATGGCGGCGGCAGGATTGAACAGACGCATGCCCCGCTTTTCGAGCAGCTGCGCGAGGCGGATATCCTTATCCCAAAAGACCGCGTAACCGGGCAGCGCTTCCTCTGTGAGGAGCGTATTGTGCGCGGCGTCCGTCATCAAATCCACATTCGTGCGCAGCGTGAGCGTAAGGCCGTGCGCCTTGGCGCGTTCGCACAGCGCGCCGTAGAGCGTATCGTACGCCTCCCCGTGCATAAAGCCGTTGACGATGAGAAATCCCTGTTTTTCCATGGCGCTATCATAGCATGCTTTGCGCCCCGAATTCAAGGAGCGCATTGACGCGCGGGGTGTGCCGGCGGTATTATGGAGGCAATTCACAAAGGAGATCGAGCATGTTGGGCAAGAAAAGGGAGCAGGAGCTCACCGGCCATCCGTTTGAAAAGGCCAACGAATCGACCTATCAGCCCATCGGCGTCGTCGCCGGGGCGCAGCGGGTGGAAGGGAACGTATTTCAAATACCGCATGCCGTGTATTACGGCAAGCGAAGGCGGATCGACACCAAAGCCGCCGCAAACGAAGAGCAGGTGCGCGCCTTCTGGCAGGAGTGCCGGGAGGATGGCACGCTTGAGGCGCTGCGCGCCCTTGCGCATCCCGATGCCCGGGGCTATATCGGTGCATGCACGAACTTCGAGACGCACGCGTACGATTACTGGATTGCCGTCGAGATCGCGCCGGACGCGGCGCTGCCCGGCGGCTATGATACGCTCGAGGCCGATGCGCGTCTGGCGGCGGCGTTTCCCTTGGAGGGGCCGGCGCATGAGGCGATCGCGGCGGGGTGGAAGGCCATTTACAACAAATGGTTCCCCAAGGCGAAGTACCAATATGCCGCGGGACCCGAGGTTGAGAATTATCCCTTTGGCGATATGCAAGCCGCGGATTATCGCTGCGAGATCCTCGTGCCCGTGAGGCCGCTCGCATCTGCGCCGGTCGCCCCTAGGCGGAGCGGTTCCATGCTCAGCATCTTCTTCATCGCCCTGGGCGCGGCAGCGGGCATGCTCGTTGCCGGGTCATCCGACAAGCCCACGATCTACATGCTCGTCGGCGCGGCGGTGGGCTACTTCGCCTATTCCTACGTCAACAAGCTGCGCGAGGAGCGCGCCGCCCAAAAGGGAAAAGGGGACGGCGAAGACGGGGAGGAATGATCCGGTTCCGTTGAAAGACAGCTAAGGCTTGCGCGCCCGGCTCGTGAAGGAGCCTGCCGCGCCCTGCAATCACACACGAAAGGACGACTGAGACTTGCGCACACACACCGGTCAAGCGGAGAAAAAAGGGACTCTTTGTGCCTGTTGGGCCCTGTTCCTCACCTTCCTCAAGGCGAGCACGTTCACGTTCGCCGGAGGGCTTGCCATCGTACCCGCCATTGAAAAGGATGCGGTCGAAAGATACGGGCTGCTCGAAAAGGACGAGTTCCTGGAGTATGCCACGCTTTCGCAAACCTTGCCGGGCGTCATCGCGCTCAACTGCGCGGCGCTCGTGGGCCGCCGTGCGGCGGGCTTCTGGGGCATGCTTTCCGCGGGCTTCGGGGCGATTCTCCCCGCATTCGGCTTCATGCTGCTGGCGACCATCCTCTCGAATATGATTCCCAAGGAAGGGATTTTTCTCGGCGTCATGCGGGGGGTGCGCGCGGCAAGCGCCGCGCTGGTGCTTGCGGCGGCGTTTACTCTGGGTCAGCACAACATCAAGGATGCGTTCGCCATCGTCGTGATGATCGCGGCATTTGCGCTCGCACTCATCGGCAACATCGGCGCGCCGCTGATCATCGTGGGCGCGGCGCTCGCGGGCTTCCTCTATCAGCGCATCCGCCGCAGGCGGGAGGAGGGGAAGAACAATGCCGTTTAAGTGCTTCGACCTGTTTTTCACCTTTCTTAAAATAGGGTTCATCAGCTTTGGCGGCGGCTATGCGATGATCTCCATGATCATGACCGAGGCCTACCGCTTCTCGATTACCGCCACGCAGTTCGCGGATCTCAACGCGCTGGATATGGTCGTTCCCGGCGCCATCGCCATCAATGCCGCCACCTATGTAGGCTACCTCTATGCCGGCGTGCCGGGGGCGATTGCGGCCACGCTTGGCGTATCCGTGCCGAGCTTCGTGCTCACGGTCGTGTTCATGCGCTTCCTCAAGCGCTTTGAAAAAAGCCATTGGCTGCAGGATATTCTCTCGGGCATCAAGCCGGCCGCGGTCGGCCTTATCGCCGCGGCGGGGATGCTCATCGCCTCCGAGGTGCTCCTCGCGCCGGGGCGCGAGCTCGCGCAGATCCTGACGGACCCGCTTGGCACGGTGTCCCTCGTGAGCATCGGCCTGTTCGCAGCCACAGCCTTGTGCAGCATCCGCTTCAAATGGAACCCCATTTTGCTCACGCTCGCCGCGGGCGTTATCGGGGGCATTTTCCTTCGCTAGGCGCGCGCAAATCGCCTCCTTGCATGGGAACCCCCGCCTGCAACAGCACAAAAACACGGCCCCCGTTCAAGCGGAGGCCGTGTGTGTTTGAAAGGATAACCGTCAATTGCTAAGGGAGGATTCTTCGTCGTATCTCTCTAATATCACGCCGGACATGGCGAACATTTGCAGCGCGAACTCATCGGGATAGCCCTCGCCGTACACCACGCGGGAGATGCCGGAGTTGACGATCATCTTCGCGCAGATCACACAGGGCTGATGCGTGCAATAGAGCGTCGCTCCTTCGATGGAAACGCCCAGCTTCGCGGCCTGGATGATGGCATTCTGTTCGGCGTGGATGGCGTAGCAAAGCTCCTGGCGCGTGCCGGAGGGGATGTTCATGTTGCGCCGCATGCACTCGCCCCGCTCAAGGCAACTGGTGATGCCCGCCGGCGCGCCGTTGTAGCCCGTGGTTAAAATGCGCTTGTTTTTGACGATTACCGCCCCGATCCTCCGGTTTTCCTGATAGCAGCTCGTCCATGTGCCGATGGTTTTGGCAAGCTCCATGAAGCGGCGGTCCCATTTGGTCCATTCAGCCATGCATTCGTCCTCCAGGCGGCGGATTTTCTGGAATTATAACAAATCCTGAGGGAATATGGAAGTTCTTTTGAAAAATGGGGATAAATTGTGAAATCTGGCTTGCGCGCTTGTATTTGGGGAAACATTGCGCTATCATACAGAAAGCGTTTAGCACTCAACTAATAAGAGTGCTAACAACATAAGGCAATCAATGATTCATACATAAGGAGGTCACAGGCAATGAAACTCAAACCCCTGGCAGACAGAATCGTGCTCAAGAGCGTTGAGGCGGAGGAGACGACCAAGAGCGGCATCATCCTCACGGGCAGCGCCAAGGAAAAACCGGTCATCAGCGAGGTTATCGCGGTGGGCCCTGGCGGCACGGTGGACGGCAAGGAGGTCACCATGTACGTCAAGCCCGGCGACAAGGTGATATTCTCCAAATATGCGGGCACCGAAGTGAAGCTCGACGGCGATGAATACGTAATCGTGCGCCAGAACGACATCCTGGCGGTAGTGGAATAAGGAGGATATGACAATGGCAAAACAGCTTAAGTACGGTGAAGATGCCCGCCGCGCCCTCGAGAAGGGCATGAACGCGCTGGCGGATACGGTGAAGATCACCCTTGGCCCCAAAGGCCGCAACGTGGTGCTCGATAAGAAATACGGCGCGCCGCTGATCACCAACGACGGCGTGACCATCGCCAAGGAAATCGAGCTTGAGGACGCGTTTG
>CAYNDC010000133.1:0-4604 GCA_964396085.1 uncultured Clostridium sp.
CCTGCTCGATGCGCGTGCCGTATCCATCGGGGAAGCGGGAGATAAAATCGTCCGCCTGCGCGAGGACGCACGCCTCGCGCAGCTCCTCGTCCGTCGCATCCGGGTTGCCCCAGCGAAGGTTCTCGGCTATGGTGCCGGAGAAGAGCAGGTTGTTTTGCAAAACCATCGAGACCGCGTTTCGAAGCGACTCGATGTCGTAGGCGCGCACGTCGAGCCCGCCGACCTTCACCGTGCCCTCGGCCGCGTCGTACAAGCGCGCGATGAGCTGCACGAGCGTGGACTTCGCGGCGCCCGTGCCGCCCAAAATGCCGATGGTCTCGCCTGCGTCGATATGAAGAGTAATGTTCTCCAGCGCCATGCGCTCAGCCTTTTTCGAATAGCGGAAGCTTACGCCGGAAAAGTCGATCGAACCGTCCTTCACCTCATAAACCGGGTTTTGCGGGTTGGTGAGCGTGCTCGTTTCCCCAAGCACCTCCACGATGCGGTGGGCGGATTCATCGGCGATGGCGATGAGCACGAACACCATCGAGAGCATCATGAGGCTCATAAGCGTCTGGAAGCTGTATACCATCAGCGAGGAGAGCTGACCCACGTTGAAGTTAAGCCCTTGCGTCGTAATGATGGTGTACGAGCCGAAGGTGAGGATGAAAACCATGTTGACATACAGGCTAAACTGCATGGCGGGGCTGTTGAAGGCGAGGATCTTCTCCGCCTGCGTGAACTCGGCGGCAAGCTCCCCCGCAGCCTTGCCAAGCTTTTGCTTTTCATAATCCTCGCGCACGAAGGACTTCACCACCCGTATGCCCTGGATGTTCTCCTGAATGGAATCGTTGAGATTGTCGTACTTGGGGAAAAGCCGTTTGAAGATGGGGAACGCCCGCGTGATGATGAGATAGAGCGTCACGCCCAGCACGGGGATCACCACGAGGAAGATGAACGCCAGCTTCCCGCCCATAATGAACGCCATCACCACCGCGAAGATGAGCATCAGCGGCGAGCGGATGGCCGCGCGGATGATCATCATATAAGCCTGCTGTACGTTGGTGACGTCTGTCGTCAGCCTTGTTACGAGGGAGGACGAGGAGAACCTGTCGATGTTCTCAAAGGAAAAGGACTGGATGTTATCGAACATGTCCTTGCGTAAGTTGCGCGCGAAGCCGCTCGCCGCCGTGGCGCAGGCCGTGCCCGAAAGACGGCCAAAGGTAAGCGACATCCCTGCCATAGCCAGCAGTGCAAGCCCGTACTGCAGGATGACATCCATGCCGCAGCCGGCCTTAATCTGGTTGACGAGCCGTGCCGTGACGAAGGGGATAAGGCATTCAATCACCACTTCCATCGCCACGAAGGTTGGCGCTAAAATAGACGGCTTCTTATATTCTCTTATACTCTTAATGAGGACTTTCCACATGCCCTTTTTACTCCTCTTTCGCGCCCGCGCCCTCGACGAGGGGCGGGTCGATCTTCAACGTATCCAGATGCGCCACGAGTTTTTCTAAAAGCGTGTCCAGTTGCGCGCGCTCCTCGCCGTCGAGGCACTCGAACATCTGCTGGAGCGTGGAGGTGTGATGCGCCTTGACCCGAAGCGCCATCTCGCGCCCCATGCCCGTGAGCGTGAGCGTCACCTGGCGCTTGTCATCCCGGCTTTTCTTGCGCCCGATGAGCTGCGCCTGCTCCATCTTCCCGAGGATCTCGCTCAGAGCGCCCGAGCTGATTTCCAGCTCATCCTGCAACTCCTTTTGCGTGAGGCCCTCGCGCTCTAAGATCTTTGCGAGGATTCGCCTTTGCCCTGCCTTACCCCCCGTTTGATAATACAGAAAATGCCCGCACGCCCGCAGCCGGGACGCGAGCGCCAGATCCTGTTGCATGTCAGCCATGTTCCACCCCTTTTTCCTTTGCACCTAACCACTTTGTACCAAGCGATATTTTATATCCAATCACTCGATGACGCAACAGGTTTTTTGCACATGCGCACAAATAAAAACGGAAGCCGGTTCACATCCGGCTTCCCATAATCCGTCCTCGCTCGTTGGCAGGGGTTGCGCCCCTGAACGCAACCCTATTCCCCGATGCTGAACTTGATATCTCCGGGCAGCACGAGGCCCAACTTCTCACGGGCATACTGGAGGCGGTATTCATCGCTGCGAGCATATTCGATCATGTATTCGAGGCGTTGCTCCTCAGCCTGCAACGCGGCGTATTCCTCGTTGAGGGCAGCCTCCTTCGCCGACATCTCCACGAGCTTTTGCTGCTGTGAGAGAAACACGGCACATGCAAAAAGGGCGCACACCAGCATGACCAGTGCGGCAAAGCGCGGCGTAACCTTCAACCTGCGTTTGTGCGCCATGAATCCTCCCATGTCAACAAAGAAGAAAGGGATAACTTGACTTATACATAATATATACCCATTGGCAGGGGATGACAAGCCTATTTTTTCCTTTTTTGCCGCTTGGCGCGCCGCCTTGCGCTAAGCTCGCGCACGGCGCAGCTGATCGCGTCGCTCGCGCTTTTGAGATAAGCGAAAAGGCCCAGCGCGAATGCACCCAGCGCATAGAGGCGGGGCGAACCGCTGTTGAGCTCATACAGCGCCAACGCAAAGAGCGCGCCCGCCGCCGCGTAAAAGAGCAGATCGAAGATAGCGTCGCGCAGCCTCGATTTGCCAAAGGGCAAGCGCAAAAGGCGGCTCGCGTCATAGAGCACGCCCGCTGTCAGCCCCGCCACAAAGCAGCCGGCGAGCACCGTAAGCTCCCCGGCGACGCGCCCCCCTGTCACCGGAACATTCTCGAAAAGAGCGTTCCGCGCTGCTCGGCGCTCTGTTCGTACTCGAGCGCGATGATTTCGCCCTCGACGACCACCTGCCCATCATCCAAAGAGAGCCGCGTGATGTGCAGCCCGTTGCCCTCGATGCGCAGATCCCCCGCATCGGTGATCAGCTGCACCTGCGCTTCATTGAAGCTCTCCACATCCTTGACGGCGGTGATCGTAATCAGCTCGCGCCCGTCGATATGCACGCCGTGGGTGCGTATGCGTGCAACGCCCGATTCCATTGCTGAACGGTCCATTTGATCCTCCCGTTTTCTGTCGTGTATTCAAAGCAATATATGCGTTAAACCGGAGTAAAATGATCCCTCGACAGCTTGACAACGGACAAAGGTTATGGGAAGATAATGACAATCAGTGTAATGATGGCGCACCTGCGCCCCTCCTTGGGATTCTATGTTTTATTTTCCGGAATAAGGGCATAATACTGATCAATAAGCGATTACGCCTATGGCATTGATTATTTCTTATGCAATCATTTTTTGTGCGTTCTTGAAAGGAGCCATATTGTGACAAGAGAACAGCTTTTGGATAAAAGCCTGAACGATTTGCGCGAAATCGCGAAGTTGCAGGGGGCAAAATCGCTCACCAAATACCGCAAGCACGAGCTTGTGGAAATCATCATGAACGGCGGCATCGTGCCGGAGGTTTTCCCAAGCTCCACTGAGGAAGCGGCTGCACCGGCAGCGCCAGCCCCCGCCGCACAGGCAGCGCCAGCCCCCACCGCACAGGCAACGCCTGCCCCCGCCGCTCAGGGTAACACCGCGCCGCAGAGCGCGCCGACACAAGAACCGGCCGCGCAGCAGCCCGCAGCGCCGCGCGAGGAACCCTACGAGCAGCGTGCGCGCTACCAGCAATCCTACCGGCCTCAGCAGCAGCCCCGTCAGGATTATCAGAACAACTACACGCGCCGCTATAACAACCAGAACCAAAACCAAAACTATACGCCGCGTCAGCCCCGGCAGGACTACCAGGGGAACAACTACAACGCACCCTCCGGCGCGCGCGGCTACAACCAGGGCTATTCCAACCAGCGCGAGGGCGGCTACCGCCAGGACAATTACCAGCGCCCCTACGGGCAGGATAATTACCAGCAGCCCTACCGCCAGCAGGATAATTACGGCGGCTACGCCCCCGGCTATCCTCCCATGGATTTGCAGGAGGATTACCGCCAGCCGAAGCCCGATGGTTATTACAATAAGGAATACGGCACCTCCAATCCCGCCGTGCCCGAGATGCTCGAGGGCGGCGCCTGCGGGGATTGCGAAGGCGTGCTCGAGGTGCTGCCAGACGGCTACGGTTTCCTCAGGAGTGAAAACTACCTGCCCGGCAACCGCGACGTTTACGTTTCCATCGCCCAGATTCGCCGCTTCGGCCTCAAGACGGGCGACATGGTCACGGGCAAAACCCGCCCCTCCAAAGAAGGGGAGCGCTTCCTCGCGCTTTTATACATTACCGCCATCAACGGCGACGAGCCTGAGAAGGCGCAGCAGCGCCGCCCGTTTGAAGAGCTTGTGCCCATATTCCCGGACGAGCGGCTCACGCTCGAATCCAAGGGCCTGGGCCGTGACCAGAACCTCGCCATTCGCCTGATCGACCTGATTGCCCCCATCGGCAAGGGCCAGCGCGGCATGATCGTCAGCCAGCCCAAGAGCGGCAAGACGACCCTTTTGAAAAACATCGCCCACGGCATTTCGACCAACTATCCGGACGTTCACCTGATCGTGCTGCTTATCGACGAGCGGCCCGAGGAAGTGACCGATATGAAGCGCTCCATCAAGGGCGAG
>CAYNDC010000134.1:0-4549 GCA_964396085.1 uncultured Clostridium sp.
GGGCGGGGCGCATATTCGCGCATGAAGTTCGAAAGCGGCGTGCACCGCGTGCAGCGCGTGCCCGAAACCGAATCCCAGGGCCGCATCCACACGAGCGCGGCGACGGTGGCGGTTTTGCCGGAGGCGGAGGATGTGGATGTCGCAATCGACCCCGGCGACCTTGCCATCGACACCTACCGCAGCGGCGGCGCGGGCGGCCAGCACGTCAACAAAACCGAAAGCGCCATTCGCATTACGCACCTGCCCACGGGCCTCATCGTGCAGTGCCAGGACGAGCGCAGCCAGCACAAGAACAAGGAAAAGGCCATGCGCGTGTTAAAGAGCCGCCTGCTCGAGCTCTATGAGAGCCGCGCAGCCGAGGCCGAGGCGGGCGCGCGCCGCGCACAGGTGGGCAGCGGGGATCGCAGCGAACGCATCCGCACCTACAACTTCCCCCAGGGGCGCGTGAGCGACCATCGCGTGGGCATTACGCTCTATAAGCTCGAGGCCTTCCTCGATGGGGACATGGACGAGATCATCGATGCGCTCATTTTAGCAGAGCAAGCAGAAAAATTAGCCAATAGCCAAATTGGCTGAGGAGGCCTTGCGTGGAGGGTAAATGACGCAATACGCCAACGCCACAACGCAAAAGGAAAACGGCACTGTCCTTGGCGGGAAGATCCTGCGCGAGGGCGGTCTTGTGGCGTTTCCCACGGAAACCGTTTACGGCCTGGGCGCCAACGGGCTTGACGGGGAGGCGGTTGCGCGCATTTTCGCGGCGAAGGGGCGGCCTGCCGATAATCCGCTGATCCTGCATGTGGCAAAAAAGAGCGACGTGAAGCCGCTTTGGGCGAACGTGCCCGCGAGCGCACGCGTGTTGATGGACACCTTCTGGCCGGGACCGCTGACGCTTGTGTACAACAAAAGCGCCGCCGTGCCCGATGAGGTGACGGCGGGTCTCCCCACCGTTGCCGTTCGTATGCCGGACCATAAAACAGCGCTCGCGCTCATCCGCGAGGCCGGCGTCCCCATCGCTGCGCCCAGCGCCAATGTCTCCGGCCGGCCAAGTCCTACCCTCGCCCAGCATGTGCGGGAGGATTTGGACGGAAAGATCGACCTCATCATCGACGGCGGCCCGTGCCGTTACGGGCTGGAGTCGACCGTGCTCTCCCTCGTGGGGGAGCCGACCATCCTGCGCCCCGGCGCTATTACCCGGGAAATGCTCGAGGCCGCCTGGGGGGCGGTACGGCTTGCGCCCTCGATCCTCGCCCCGTTGAAGCCGGGCGAACGCGCAGCCTCCCCCGGCATGAAGTACCGCCACTATGCACCGGATTGCGAGGTGCTCGTCGCCTATGGCGAGCCGCGCACGGCCGCGCACAGGATTTGCCGCGAGTACGATTTGCGCGAGTCGCTCGGCCAAAATGCGATCATTTTTGCGACGGTGCAAACTCAGCCCTTTTACCGAGACCGCCGCTG
Organism: uncultured Clostridium sp.; assembly: GCA_964396085.1. Classification (GTDB taxonomy): domain Bacteria; phylum Bacillota; class Clostridia; order Christensenellales; family CAG-138; genus Phil1. The sequence continues at coordinate 1,456 of CAYNDC010000134.1, forward strand.
TGTTATAATAGGCGACAGGACAGACCCCGCCACGCTGTGCGCGCAGCTTTTTGCAAGGCTCCGCGCGTTTTCCGGGGAGGCGGATGTCATCTTAGCCGAAGCGCTGCCCGAGGATGAAATGGGCCTCGCGTACATGAACCGGCTTTTGCGCGCGGCGGGTTTCCACACGCTCGAATGAGCGAGCGAAAAAAAGAGAAGGAAGAAACCGGATGAAAATCGCCATCGGCTGCGACCACGGCGGCTATGCCCTCAAACAGGAGCTGCTGCCCTTTATGGAATCCCTCGGCTGCGAAATCACGGATTTTGGCTGCGCGGGGGACACGAGCGTCGATTATCCCGACATCGCATTCCCCGTGGCAACAGCAGTGGTCTCGGGCACATGCGAGCTGGGCGTTCTTATCTGCGGCACGGGCATCGGCATTTCCATCAGCGCCAACAAGGTTTGCGGCGCGCGCTGCGCCAACTGCTCGGAGGAAACCTCGGCACGCCTTTCGCGTGAGCACAACAACGCCAACCTCCTCGCGCTGGGAGGCCGTATTCTGGGCGTGGAGCTGGCCAAGTCCATCGTGCGCACGTTCCTGACCACCGCCTTTTCCGGCGACGACCGGCATGTGCGGCGGTTGTCAAAAATAAGTCACTTTGAGGCGTAAGCCTCTTTATTTTTGCGTTTTTCGCAACGATTCTTCAAACGGCGAAAGGAGTTTTTTCTATGAGCACCGTGCATATCATCAACCATCCCCTCGTTCAGCATAAGCTGACCCACCTTCGGGACAAGACCACCGGCTCGAAGGAGTTTCGCGAGCTTGTCGAGGAGCTTGCCACGCTTTTGACCTACGAGGCGACGCGCGACCTGCCTTTGACCGAAACGCAGGTGGAAACGCCCATTTGCATGGCGACCACGAAGGTGCTCGCCGGCAAAAAGCTTGGCATCATCCCCATTTTGCGCGCAGGCCTTGGCATGGTGGACGGTATGCTCAACCTCATACCGGCAGCGAAGGTCGGCCACATCGGCCTCTACCGCGACCCGGAAACCCTCAACCCGGTTGATTATTACTGCAAGCTCCCGCCGGACATCACCGAGAGGGATATCATCATCGTCGATCCCATGCTTGCTACCGGCGGCTCGGCGGTGGAGGGCATCAGCATCGTCAAGCAGGCGGGCTGCAAGAACATCAAGCTTGTCAACCTCATCGCCGCGCCCGAAGGCGTCGCGGCCGTGCAAAAGGCGCACCCGGATGTGGATATCTTCGTCGCCGCCATCGACGAGTGCCTCAACTCCCACGGCTACATCGTGCCCGGCCTGGGAGATGCCGGGGACAGGCTGTTTGGAACGAAATAAGAAGAACGGCCTTCCGGTAGATTCAGGCAAACGATGACCCCGTGCATGCAGCACGGCCCCCGCTCAACCAAGCGGGGGCCGTTTTTGTTGGAACTGTGCCGCGCAATGCAGGCGGCCTTCCTCTAGCGGTTGAGCAGCTTGGCGATGGCCGTGCGGTGCACGCGCATGGCGCCCTTGGGGCAGAACTCCTGGCAGCAGAAGCAGCGGATGCACTTTTTGCGATCGATCACGGGCAGCTTGTTCTTCATCTCGATTGCCTTGGCCGGGCACACCTTAGCGCACACGGCGCAGCCCACGCACAGCTTTTTGGCCACCTCCGGCCTCCGCTCCAGAAGCATTTTCATGAGGGAAACCGTAACCCCGCGCGCATTTTTCACGGAGGTAATCTCCCGCCGGGGCATGAGCTCGCAATCGGGAATCGCAAAGGCGCAGGGGTCGCCGTAGACGGCGATCTTTTGAAGATCCGGTTCGATCAGCCCGCGCGCTGCGGCGCGTTCAAGCGTTGGCACCTCACAGGGGGCAAGCCCCATCAAGGCGCAGGCGGCGAGGTCCGCCTCGTGGGGGGAGAGCGAGGCGATGAGCGCAAACGCCTTGCGCGGCCGCCCGGCCGTGGGGCCGTTGCCGTCCATCGCGACCACCCCGTCGATGATCGAGAGGCGCGGCGCGGTATAGGCGCACAGGTCCACGAGCATATCCGCAAACTCCGCGTGGTTGGCGTGGAGATAGTGGTATTCGAGCTTCACCGTGCCGGGCACGGTGCCGTAGAGGTTTTTGACCGCGCCCGTGAGCGCCATCATGCCGTGGGTTTTGAGCTTGGCAAAGTCGATGATCGCATCCGCCTCGCTCAGCCACGACGTTTGCGAAAAACGCTTGGCAACTGCGCCTTGCGGGAACTCAGCCTCGTATTGCGCGCAGTTCATGTTGAGCGTCGCGCCGGCTTCGAGCACCGCGTTCATGCCCGTGTGCGCGTAGATGCGCTCAAGCGCGCCCGGGGTAAAGAGGCCCGGCGGGCTATCCCCGACGATGACCTGCGCGCCCCGCGCGACGAGCATGCGGCACAATGCCGACACCGCCGCAGGGTCTGTGCACACCGCAAACTCCGGTGCCTTGGCCGCGGCGAGGTTCACCTTGACGGCGATTTTCATGTTGGGCCGCACCCAATTTAGGCCGCCGATGGCGTCGAGCGCCTCCGAGAGCGCCGCGTCAAGCGCCGCTGCCGAATAATCCATGCAGCGGACGATGGCGGTCGTATATGCGGTCATTCGGTTGCCTCCTTGGCGGTCTTTTTCAGCCGCAGCTCCTTGCGAAGGATGCGCTTGCGCATCCTAATGTTCTGGGGCGTCACTTCGACGAGCTCGTCGTCCGCGATGAATTCCAGGCATTGTTCCAGCGAGAGCACCGTGGGCGGCGTGAGGCGCAGCGCTTCATCCGAACCCGAGGCGCGCACGTTGGTGACGTGCTTCTTCTTGCAAACGTTCACCACGATATCCTCCCCGCGGGCGCATTCGCCCACGACCTGCCCCTCGTAAACGGGCACGCCGGGGCCGATGAAGAGCCTGCCCCTCTCCTGCGTGTTATACAGGCCGTAGCTGGAGGACTCGCCGGTTTCGCTGCCGATGAGCGAGCCGTGATCCCGCTCGGAAATATCCCCCTTATACGGCTCGTAGCCGTGGAAGAGGTGGCTCATCACGCCGTTGCCGCGCGTATCGGTCAACAGCTCGCTCCGATAGCCCATCAATCCCCGCGCGGGGATGT
>CAYNDC010000135.1:0-4537 GCA_964396085.1 uncultured Clostridium sp.
GGGAGAACGGTATTTCGGTTAAAATCGGCCATATCTAAACCGAATCAACAGTACATTTGAACGGCGGTCCCAATTCGAACTCTTTTGTCCGAGTTGGGACCATTGATTTCATAAAAACCCGAAATTAGGGTATTTTCGTCAGATGCTCTTGCTCCGTTAATCGGACACGCCATGAATAAAAAGTCTAAAGCGCTTGGTAAAAATCAAAAATCATATAATTTGAACCTTATTGTTCGGACGGGATTCAGTTTTTCAATTAAGAATAAGAGGGCTTTTCAACTGCATCGGGTGTTTTGTAGTGTAAAGTGCCAGGGGCCTACGCCTATTGTAAAACGCGATATAGTGGAACAATATCGTCAATTAACCTACACATTTAAATAAGCTATAAATATTTAACAAGATTTGGTATAATATGCCTAAATTCAACATTGGAGAGCACACTTTTTTGCAAGGGTGAGTTTCGTATTATAGCAATAATGGGAAGCTCAGCGATGGTCACGTATAGCAATAATGGGAAGCTCGCCACGGTCATCTAGTAGCAATAATTAGAAAGCGAATCAATTGCTGGCATCAGTCCTGGTATTAACGATAACACAAGAATTGATGAGTACTGTCGTAAACTGTTGAAAGTAGTCAATGATTTAGATGCGTATGCCGCTGTGATTTCCAAAGGCAATTCGATATTGCAAGAAGCAATAAAAAAATGGGTACGGAAGCATGGACCTAAGTATCGTCACGGTATTAAGGACAATGCAAACTTTACTAAATTTTTGCTCACCATGATTCGTGGCGGGAATCTTGATGCGGTTGAATATGACTCTACCCCATCTTTAATTTTTAGAGGTCGTGTTAATAAAGCTAGACGCGATAGAAATGGCTTTAATTATGGCTTTATTCAAAGAACTCCTAACGACGTTTTTTTCCATGAAAGAAATAATGGAGCATTAGACTTTAACGACATATATGGTAAAACTGTACTATATCGCATTTTTACAGATAACCTGAACGGTGAGGATCGCGCGGAGATAATAGAAGTGCTGTCGGATGATTTCTTAGGTCGAGCATGAAACTTGCTGCAACTATTTTGCGAATATCTGATTTCTACACAGAGTAGAGCAAATGAACGTCCTGATTCGCCGATCAAACTTGCTGTGGACATTGACCACGAGCGGGCTGTGGGCATATACAAATCCATCGGCTTCCATGATTCTTGTATGATGGCAACGAGCGCATAATGTTAATTTAGTTCTTTCAAAAGGGGCAAGAGATATATCCTGTTTAATGCGGTTAAATACTCTACAATAAAATATCTATATTGTCAATGGTAAACATGCCGCCGCGGACTAAATATAGTCCGCGGCGTTTGCTTTTCTCCCGGGAATCGCCGGCCTGAGCGGGTTGTTCTCCCCTTGACCCCGAACACGAAAAAAGAGCCCACCGGCAGGGTTGCCGATGGGCTGATGAAATCCGTGCGGGGATTATTTTTTCAGCGAAAGCAAAAAGTCCGCACCTTTTTCTTCCACATTGACGTCATAGCCCTGGCTTGTGGCATAGCGCGTGACATTGTCAACCGCGCATTGGTTATCCACCAGCACATCGAGCGTCGCCGGCTTTTCGGCCTTGATGACCTTTTGCACCATCACGACCGGCATCGGACAGGAAAAACCTCTTGCGTCAACCATTTTTCTGCTCCTTTTGTTTGCAAAGCGTAAAGATGAGGGAAACGACACCCGCGATGACAAAGCCCGCGATCACCGCGATTTTGCCGTTCTCGGTCGGCCCCTGCGCGGAGGCGGCGAGGTTGAAGTTGTGGCTCAGCGCCGCGCCCGCGATCATGCCGATGACGGTAATGGCCGAGTCCGAATTGCCCTCGCCCGCGAGCACGAGCTGACGAAGCGGGCAGCCGCCCAGCAGCACGGCACACCAGCCGACAAGCGCCATGCCAAGGAAGTTCCACACGCCATCCGTGTGCGCCACGGGCTGCTCCGCAAAAGCAAAGCCTTTGAATTTGCCAAGCAGCAAATTGCCAACCAGCACCGTCACGATGATGGCGGCGAAGCTGACCGTCAAACCGAAATCCTTAAACATCACCGCATCCCGGATGCCGCCGGCCATGCACAGGCGGCTCCTCTGTGCGAGAGCGCCCACGATGATGCCGGCGATCAGCGCCGCATACCACGGGGCTTTCATCGAGCCGGGGCCCTCCACCGAGGAGAGGAACAACCCGCCGATGCCCGCGAGGCTCAGGATCATGAGAAATACGAGGGAGGAAGGGAACGCAGCGGCTTCCGCGGGATGCTGCGGGTAAGCCCTGTTGAGGGAAAAGCCCTTGCGCAGGAAGAACACGCCCACGAGGATGCCGCCGATGAAGCCCAGCAAGCCGATGATGGCGTTGAGGTCGCCCCCGCCGATGCGGATGATCATACGAAGCGGGCAGCCGAGGAACATCAGCGCGCCGATCATGGTGAGTGCGCCCAGAATGAAGCGAATCACCGGGGAGCTGCCGCCCTTGCCGCGAAACTCCTTAAAGGAGATCGCCATAACGGCTGCGCCTATCAGGATGCCCACGATTTCCGGGCGGAAATACTGCACTTTAGCCGCTGCATGCAGGCCGAGGCTTCCCGCGATGTCGCGCTCGAAACACGCGATGCAAAAGCCCATGTTCGCGGGGTTTCCAAGCGCGCTTAAGAGCACCGCGGCCGCGCCCACGACGATGCCGGTGATGATCATGAGCCAATAACGGCTGATCTTGTTTGGTTTTGACATACTCTTCCTCCGTCATACATTTGGGTAATGCCCATTACTCTCACTATATCGGTTTCACAGGCATTTGACCAACGCATAAACGGGATAAAAAGCGGGGTTTTTATTGATAATATCAATCGAAAGTTGCGCCGCATTCCTGCAGGGCAAAATCAATGAACTGCCGGGCGACCGCGTCGGGTCTTGCATCCTTGGGATACACCAAATACATCTGCCGTTCGACCGGCCTGTTGCGCTCAAGCTCGAAGCACTGCAGCCGCCCCTCCTCGAGCCAACTGCGGGCTGAGAGCGCCGAGAGTACGGCATTCCCCATGCCTTCGGATACGCAGCGCAGGATCGCCTCGTTGCTTTCAATCTGCGCTACTACGGGGATGTCCTCCGGCGCAAAACCCGCTTCGCTCAGGTAGACGTCGGCGGCCATTTGCGTGCCGGAGCCGGGCGTTCTGACGATCAGCGGGCGCGTCAAAAGCTCCCGCCCCGTTTTCCCCTCGCCAAGCAGCGCGGCGTATTCCGGGGTGTTGGGCGTAACGAGCACGAGCCGGTCCGTGCACAGCCGCCGGTAATGCAGGCGCTTGGGGTCCAAAATGGTGCCCACGAGGCCCAGTTGAATCTCCCCCGCGAAGAGCAGGCGGTGGATTTCCGCGCTGTTTCCTTTTTTTAAGGTGAAGCGGCAATCGCAGCGCACCTTGCAAAAGGCCGCCATCACCGCGGGCAGCACATAGGAAAGAGGTACGCTCGATGCGCCGATGGCAAGCTCCGGCGCGCGCCGGGCAAAGGCCGTTTGCAGCTGCGCGCAGCTTTTGAGGATCTCGCGGCCGCGCTCGTATACCTCCGTACCCACCTTGGTCAACTCCACCTTGCGGCGGCTTCCGCGATCCAACAGGATGACGCCCAGCGCGGATTCCAGCCTTGCGATATGGCTGCTGATTGTGGATTGCGAGAGAAAAAGCCGTTCGGCAGCCGCCGAAAAGCTCCCGCATTCGGCCGTAACGACAAAGGCCTCCAGTTGCCGAATGTTGAACTCTACCATACGTCAGTTTAAGAAAATCCGCTTCCCGCCGCGGTAAGCATGGGCTGTGCCGATGCGCTGCGCAGCCGGAACGCAGGCGGAAAGCTCTGCAAACAAGGCGTCGGCATCCTCGGGCGCAACGGCCATGACAAGCCCTCCCGCCGTTTGCGGGTCGTAGAGCAGGTCCTGCGTGGCTGTATCGAGCGCGCCTTCGTCCACCCACTCCTGCGCGAAGGCACGGTTGCGATACATGCCGGCGGGCAAAACGCCCATCTGCGCGAACTCGAGCGCCTGCGGAATGAATGTAACTCCCTTTGTATCCAAATGCAGCTCCACCCCGCTGCCCTGCGCCATCTCGAGCAGATGCCCGAGCAGGCCGAAGCCCGTCACATCCGTGCAGGCGTGTACGCGGTACTTGACCATCGCATCCCGCGCGGCTTTGTTCAAGGTGGTCATCAGCTCGTAGGCGTAATCCCGGGTCTGCTCGTCTACGAGGTCCGCCTTCATGGCCGAGGTCAAAATGCCGATGCCAAGCGGCTTGGTGAAGAGCAGCACGTCGCCCGCCTGCGCGCCGGAGTTGGTGAGAATTTTATCGGGATGGACGAAGCCCGTCACCGCAAGGCCGTACTTGGGCTCCTCATCCAGGATGCTGTGCCCACCCGTGATGAGCGCGCCTGCTTCGTAAACCTTGTCGTACCCGCCGCGCAAAAGCTGGTGGACGACCTCCTTGGGCATGTCCTCCGGGATGGCCATGATGTTAAGCGC
>CAYNDC010000136.1:0-4535 GCA_964396085.1 uncultured Clostridium sp.
CGATGTTTTGATCGACCCCGTGCTCGCTCATGTAGCGCATGCCAAACTCCGTAAAACCGCCCTTGGTGGCGGTTTCTGCCATCATGGCCGGATAGTCCGAGCGCTCGATGGCGCCTTGAAAGTTCATTTCCGCCATGCGCTTGGCCGTTTGTTCATCAAAGCCCAGCGCGACGCCCGCGCGGATGTACACATCGATCAGGTATGCCGTGAAGCCGGGGCCGCAGCCCGCGTAGGCCGTGGCCCGGTCAAGCCCATCCTCATCGGTTTGAAACGCAAAGCCAAGCTGATGCAGCGCAGCCTCAAGCGGCGCGTTTTTTGTTTTCGTATAGGCAATGATGCCCTTCGCCCCGGCGATGCCGATGGTAGGCATCGCGCGCACCAGCTCAGGCCCATCGGGAAGCGCCATGCGCAGCTCCTCGAGCGTGCAGGCCGCAAGCAGGCTCACCACCGTTTTATCCGAACCGACGCTGCGGGCGATTTCCGGCGCAAGCTGCAAAAACACATCCTTTTTCACACACAGGAACAACACCTCGCCAAAGGCTGCACTCTCCCCCGCGCTTGTTCCCACACGCACGCCAAAGTCCTCCCGCGCGCGGGCAAGGGTTTCCTCGGAGCGCGCGCAGATCAATACATTTTCCTTCTGCACGAGGTTTTGTGCGAGCAGCCCTCGTACGAGGGCCTTTCCCATATGGCCGAAACCGATGACGCCGATCCTTTGCATAAGATCGCCCCCTCGCTTGTTGTTATTCCGCCGGCCGCAGCGTGGGCAGGTGCCAGATCTCCTCGGCATATTGTTTGACGGGCCGGTCGGAGGAGAACTTCCCGGCGCCCGCGATGTTCATGAGGCACTTGCGCGCGAAGGCATCGGAATCGCGGTAATCGCGATTGACGCGCAGCTTCGCATCGATATAGGGCATGAGATCGAGCAGCGTGAAATATTGATCCGGTGCCTGCCACTGCGCGCCAAAGAGGATGGAGTTGTATATTTCGTTGAACGCGCCTGTACCTGCATCCGAAAGCCTGCCGTCGATGAGCGTATCCATCGCGCGGCGCACACGAGCATCCCCGTCGTAGATCGCCTTGGGGTTATACCCCTCACGCACACGGGCAATATCCTCCACGCGCGCGCCGAAGATATAGTTGTTGTCCAAACCCGCTTGCTCCACGATCTCGATGTTCGCGCCGTCAAAGGTGCCCAGCGTGACCGCGCCGTTGAGCATGAGCTTCATGTTGCCCGTTCCGGAGGCCTCCGTGCCCGCGGGCGAAATCTGTTCGGATACATCCGCGGCGGGGATAATGTGCTCTGCGTAGGAGCAGTTGTAGTTTTGCACGAACACCACGCGCATGAGATCCTTCATCGCGGGATCGGAGTTGACGAGGTTCGCGACCTCGTTGATGTATTTGATGATGCTCTTCGCGCGCACGTAGCCGGGTGCGGCCTTCGCGCCAAAGAGGAACACCGTGGGCGTGAATGCCGTAAGGCTCCCTTCCTTGAGGGAATGGTACAGATCCATGATGGAGAGCGCGTTCATGAGCTGGCGCTTGTACTCGTGCATGCGCTTGACCTGCACGTCATAGAGGAAGTCCGTGGGCAACGAGACGCCTTCGTTCTTCAAAACCACCGCTGCAAGCTGGCGCTTCTTGCGGCGCTTGACGTCCATAAAGCGGCCGATCAGCTCCTCGTCAACCTCCTCGCGCAGCCTCCCGATTTCGTTGAGGTCGCGTAAAAAACCATCCCCGATGCGCTCGGCAATGATCTGTGTGAGCTCCGGGTTGCACAAGCCCAAAAAGCGGCGCTGCGTCACGCCGTTGGTCTTATTTTGAAAACGCTGCGCATAGACGGCGTACCAGTCGGCAAACACATCGTTTTTGAGGATATCCGTATGGATCTTCGCCACGCCGTTGACGTAGGTGGAGGCGAAAATCGCGAGGCGTGCCATATGGATTTCGCAGTTGCATACGATCTGCATCCGTTGCCGGCGCTCCTCGTCCACGCCGGCCATGCGTAGTTCCGCGTTGAGCACGTCGTTGAGGCGCGTGATGATGCCCGTCAGTTGCGGCAGTACGCTGTCAAAAAGCTCCACGTTCCAGCGCTCGAGCGCCTCGGCCATGATGGTGTGATTGGTGAAGTTGAAGGTGCTGCGCGCGATGTTGAACGCGGTATCGAAGCCCAGGCCCTCAAGCATGAGCAGCCGGATCAGCTCCGGTATGGCAACGGTGGGATGTGTGTCGTTGAGCTGGATGGCACAGTGGGCGGCGAAGCCTGCAAAATCCGTGCCGCGCACGCGTTTGTAGCGGCGCACGATATCCTGCATCGTGGCGCTCGAGAGGAAATATTGCTGCTTGAGCCGGAGCTTCTTCCCCGCAGGCGTGCTGTCGTTGGGGTAGAGCACGCGGGTGATGTCCTCCGCGGCGTTCTTTTCCCTGACCGCCAACGCATACTCCTGCTCATTAAACAGGCGAAAGTCAAGTTCTTCAAGCGATTCGCTCTGCCACAGGCGAAGCGTGCCCATGTTCCCCGTACCATAGCCGATGATGGGCATGTCGTAGGGCACGGCGCGCACGGTTTGATCCGCAAAGTGGACCTCCAGGGTTTTATCGTCCCGCCTGCGGCTCCAGGGATCTCCGTAGCGCTGCCAGTCATCCGCGCGCTCCACCTGGAAGCCGTTCTCAAATGCCTGCTTAAACAGGCCGAATTTATAGCGGAGGCCATATCCTTCCAGCGGGATGTCATGCGTGGCCGCGCTCTCAAGATAGCAGGCGGCAAGCCTTCCAAGACCGCCGTTGCCAAGCGCCGCGTCGTCAATATCCTCCATGGTGCGGATGTCCGCGCCGCGCGCGCGCAAAAGGGACGCAATCTCATCGAGGATACCCAGACTGTATAAATTAGAAAATACCATCCGCCCTACGAGGTATTCGGCGGAGATGTAATATGCGCGGCGCACGCACTCGTGCGCTCTGCGGCTGTTGCGCCACATGGGCGCGATTTCCATCATGACGGCATCGGCAAGCGCGTTGTGCAGTTGCACCGTGTTCGCCTGGTGAAGCTCTATTTGATAGGTGCCGGCTAGCGCCTCCTCCATGCGTGCAATGATTTTTTCGCAGTTGATTTTGGTCATCAATAAACGCCTTTCAAAAGTATCGCAGGCAACATTTTAGCACGATTCGCAATCTTTCGCAAATGTATTCACGCAAACGCTTCAGTGGTGCATTTTGGCGACAAAATATGCAATAAACCGACTTACTTTATTCTTGACAGCAATATCCTGCGGCAGCATAATAGGGACATTCAAACCGGGGGAGACAATGATTATGGTACTCAACAGTAGCTATACCCAGGCGGGCGAGGATTTCCGCTCTCTATTCCACAGCTATAACGCGTGCATGCAACGCATGCTCAGCAAATACGGCCTTTATCCCGGCCAACCGCAGATGCTCTTTGCGATTCGAGAGTTGAAAAACCCCACGCAAAACGAACTTGCCCTGCAGCTTCGCGTGAGCAAGGCCAGCGCCGGGGTGTCGCTGCGGCGGCTGGAGTCCGCAGGCTTTGTTAAGCGCGTGCGCGACCAGAAGGACACGCGGTGCGTGCGCATCGCGCTCACGCAGAAAGGCGCGGAGTATGCGCGCTGGTGCGACATCGATTTTGAGGTGATTTTTTCCACGCTGCTCGAGGATTTCAGCGGGGATGGACGCGACCAGGCGCTCGACACTGTGCGGCGCATGAACAAAAGCCTGTGCGCGCTGCGCCAGCGCTTGGAGAGTTAACAAGCGGAGCCGGTGGGGCATCGACAATTAAGCCTTGACAATCGTCCATGATGATACAAAGAAGATACGGCCTTTGCTTGACGAAGCGCCGTATCTTTTTCATTAACACGCATGGTGCTAAAGAACCTGTGAGCCTGTACGGAGCCGGGTTGTCGGGAGCAAGGCCGGCGGGACCTTTACTGCTCGCTGATTTCGCCGCAGAGATTCTCCTGCATGATTTTGCGCACGCCGTCGATGCTTTGCGTGTGGCCCAGGGCATACATGAGCTTGGTGACGCAGGCTTCGGTGGTCATATCCCGCGCGGAGATGACGCCGGCCTCGCGCAGAGAGCCGGAAACCTCGTAAAGATCCGGCGTACTCGCCTCATAGAGGCATTGGGAGGCGAGCATCACAGGGATGCCATGGTTGATGAGCTTGCGAATGCTCAAAGCATGGTCGCGCCGGAAGTTGTGCACGCCGCCCAGGCCAAACGCCTCCACTACGGCACCCTTGATGTCGCAGTCGATCAGGCATTCGATGGTGGAGGGCAGCGCGCCGGGAATCAGTTTGACGAGCGCCACACGCGGCTCAATCTCATCGAAATAAGCAAAGGGGCCGCGCGCGGGCTGCGCCGGGATGAGCCGGTGAAACGCGCCGTCCTCAAAATTGGCGATTACGGGATCGTTGATCGATTCAAAGGCATGGTAGCTGAGCGTTCGGGTCTTGACGGCGCGGCAGCCGCGGATGACCTCGCCGCCAAAGCAGATATACACGCCGCCCTCGAGCCGGCC
>CAYNDC010000137.1:0-4532 GCA_964396085.1 uncultured Clostridium sp.
AAGTGGGATCTCATCGATAAGGACACGCACACGATGAACGAATTCAAGAAAAAGCTCGCAGTCGACCTTGCCTTTATGGATTATGTGCCGATGCTCTTTATCTCCGCATTGACCGGGCAGCGCGTCAACAAGGTGATGGAGTATGCGGATATGGTTTATGAGCAGAACTGCCGGCGCATATCCACGGGCACGCTCAACGACATCGTAGCCGAGGCCATCGCCGTCACGGAACCGCCTTCGGACAAGGGGCGCAGGCTACGCATCTATTACGCAACACAGGTATCCGTCAAGCCGCCGACCTTCGTGCTCTTTGTGAACGATCCGGACCTGATGCACTTTTCCTACAAGCGCTACCTCGAGAATTTCTTCAGGAAGTCCTTCGGACTCGACGCCACGCCCATACGCATCCTCATCCGCGCAAGAAACAGGGAGGATCAACCCGCGCGTTAAACTGCATACGCCCATGATACGCCGCCCGCAAGGGCGGCGCTTTGCATGATGCGCTCTTACGTGACATATATATCATTGAAGAATACCGCATGGGAGGATTGCGCAATGGACAGACGCGAATTATACGAGAGCATAGCCCAACGAACGGGCGGGGATATCTACATCGGCGTCGTGGGTCCCGTGCGCACGGGCAAGTCGACGTTTATCAAGCGTTTTATGGATATGCTGGTTATCCCATCAATCGAAAACGAGTACGAGCGCGCGCGAGTGGTCGACGAACTGCCGCAGAGCGCAGCCGGAAAAACCATCATGACCACGCAGCCGAAGTTCGTGCCCAACGAGGCCGCGCACATCACTTTGGGGGAGAACACGGAGCTTAGCGTGCGCCTGGTCGATTGTGTGGGTTATATGGTACCGGGTGCTGCGGGTCATTTGGAAAATGAGCAGCCTCGCATGGTGCGCACGCCTTGGTCCCCCGAAGAAATCCCTTTCGATGTGGCGGCTGAGATCGGCACAAAAAAGGTGATCACGGATCACTCCACCATCGGCATCGTCATGACCACAGATGGCAGCATCACACAGATTCCGCGCGAGGACTACATCGCGGCAGAAGAGCGCGTGATTCGCGAGCTGCGCGAGCAGGGGAAACCCTTCGTGGTGCTTCTCAACAGCACGCATGCAGCCGATGCGGAAACCGTCGCCCTCGCCGCGTCACTTGCGGAGAAGTATGGCGCGACCGTTCATCCCACAAACGCGCTTCTCGCAGACGAGAACGCCCTTCACGACATTTTGGAGCTCATCCTGCTGGCGTTCCCTCTTAGAACCGTGCGCGTCGATCTGCCTGAATGGGTGTGCGAGCTGGGCACGGAACACTGGCTCGTGGAGCGGGTGCGTAAGCCCCTTGCGCAAGCTGCCCAGACGCTCTCCTGCATGCGGGATTACACGGCTTTTCGGGATACGCTTAGCGAGGTTGAGGGTTTCTCGCCCGCCGGCATTAAAAGCGTATCCTTTGGCAAAGGCGACGTCGCCCTTGACATGCGCCCGGATGAAAGCCTGTTTTACGCTGTGCTTGGCGAGGAATGCGGCATGGAGATCAAAGACGACGCGCATCTCATCGCCTCTCTCAAAGGGTTTGCAGCCGCCAAGCGCGAGTTTGACAAGATCGAAGGCGCGCTCAACTGCGCTATGCGTACGGGTTATGGCATGGTGCCGCCCCAACTTGACAACATGGAGATGGAGGAACCTGAAATCGTGCGCCAAGGCAACCGCTTTGGCGTACGGCTTCGCGCAAGGGCGAGCGGGTTGCATTTGATCAAGGTCGATATGGAATCCGAAGTGTCCCCGCTGGTGGGCACGGAGGAGCAGTCTGAGGAGTTTATGAATTACTTGATGAACACCTTTGAATGCGACCCCAAAAAGATCTGGGATACCGATATCTTTGGAAAATCCCTGCGCGATATGGTGCGTGAGAGCATGACGGGTAAGGTGAACCGCTTGCCGGATGAGGTGCAGCAAAAGCTGCAATCGACCCTGCAGCGCATGGTAAACGACGGCTGCAACGGGCTGATCTGCATCATGCTGTAAGGGGGGGGAAGGGGGCGGCGTTGGTGACTCGCCCAGAATCCGTTTCAGGTTGCAGATTCCAGAAGCTAATCAGACGAGAGTTCATAAAAAAAGGCGTCGGTCAATGGACCGGCGCCTGATTGTTACTTTGGAATCCCAAGCGAACCATTACCGAACCAACAGCATGCTCAATCGTGTTTTATGAAGCTGCCGGCACGCAGTTCGTCAAATGCATGCTGTAATTCTTCGCGGGTGTTCATCACGATGGGGCCGCCCCAGGCGATGGGTTCCCGGAATGGCTTGCCGGAACAGAAGGCAAAACGCACATCGGCCTGCTCGCTCGCGCGTATGCGGATAAAATCCCCCTTGCCAAATAGAACGGCAGATTTTACAGGGATCAGACTGCCTCCGATTTGAGCATCCCCCTCCAGGAGAAACACGAACGCGGTTTCATCGGGTGCTGTGGGGATGTCGATTTCGCCGCCCTTCTCAAGAGAAATGTCGTAGATCGTGGCCGGGATGTGGTGCGGGATCACGCCCTGAAGGTCCTCAAAGCGGCCGGAGATTACGCGCACAAACGCTGCGCCTTTTTGTGCAGAGCCGATCATGTCCTTCGTGATAGAGAGGTAGGCGGGGGAGTCCATTTTCTCCGCCCGTGGCAGGTTCAGCCAGAGCTGAAAGCCGAGCATGCGCTCTGATGCCTTTGGCATTTCCTGGTGGAGGATGCCGCTTCCCGCCGTCATCCATTGGCTTTCGCCGGAAAGGATCGCGTCCTTGTTGCCCAAGCTGTCCTCATGTTCAATCCGCCCGGAAATCAGGTAAGTGATGGTTTCAATGCCCCTGTGCGGGTGCATAGGGAAGCCCGCGAGATAGTCGGCGGGGTCATAGGAATCGAACGAATCCAGCATCAAAAAGGGATCGAAATCCTCAACATCCCCGTGCCCCAACACGCGCACGAGCCGGACTCCCGCGCCATCGGTAGCCCGCTTCCCGAAGATGGTTTTTGCGATTTCACGCTCCAGCATATAGTAAGTTCTCCTTTTTAAACAGCCTGATTAAGAGCGGGATGGCGCGTTTGGCCATCCCGCAGGAATACGCTTGATTATCCTTTGATCTTCTCGTTGAGTTCCTTGATGAGCTTGGCGAGGTTTTCTTTGCTAAGGCCGGCCTGCGGAAGGGCGGCAAGCTTCTCGAGGGGAAGCTTTTTGACGAGCTTAAGTGCGGGGTTCTTCGTGATACCGGGCACGAGGGATTCCACGATCTTCACTGCTTGAGGATTGTTGAGGATCTCTTCTACAAGAGTCTGAGCGCTGAATTTTGCCATTGGTTTTCTCCTTCTTGAAAATATTGGTATAATCATAATATAGCGCCTTGCTACGCCTCTTGTAAATGCCTATACTCCATTTCATCCGCAATCAAGGAAGAACCATGGATGAAACCGCTGGGGTTATCCAGGGCAATCCCACTCAACTTAGGCGCGAGGGTGCGCACCTGCTTGCGCGCTGTTGCCCTAGCTCCAGTGCCAAGGGCGTTTGGCGACTCGAAGTCTGCTAGAGCCGAATTATCGGTCTCGATAACGCATGGCGATGTGCATCGCGTCGCAAAATGGCTTGATGCGCGATTTGCCGCAGCGGCACAGAGCCACGCGGTTACGCGTCTCATACTCTAACCCGTCCTCCCCCTCGATGGGGATTCCACCTTGAACGAACAGCGCACAGCTCACGCCTTCCTCCGGGTCTTGCATGACAACGATAGAGGGATCCAGCGCGGGATCAAGATCCTCGCCGTCTTTGGTGATGGCCGTAAGCCTACCCGACGGGCATTCGTAGGCCGCCAGGTACGCCTCACGCTGCTGCTCGGGCGTTTGGGCCTGCTTAATCAGTTCCCACGCGCTGCCGGCATCCCTGTGACAAAAGCGCGCAAACGCGCAGCGCTTGTCATCGAGCATGTCGAACGCCAGCCCTTCAAGAAGCTCCGCGCGGTCACGATATCTCCGCTTGGACGCTGTCAGCGTGCCATTGAAACCGGCAGTCTCATGTGCACCGTCGCAAAAGGGTGCGTTTTTCGATTTACCGCAGCGACACAGTGAATAAGTCTTGGCCTGCGGTAAATCGCACCCCGGTTCAAACACATAACCACCGCCCGAGGGGGTAATGATCCGCTCGCTGAGCGGCACGCCGCCGCTTACGATGTAGGGGCCATTCTTCATGATTTTAATTCTGTATTTGCTTTCTTCGTTCATATCAATCCGCCTTATTGCAGTACCATTATCATGTCATATTGATACTAATGTATATCAGCCGCAAATCTATCATGCCAAACATCGGCATCGAGCGGTTTTCATCATACTATGCCCGGTTTGCCGGGAGAATGAATCGGCAACCCAGCCGATCTACGGCCTGCTTTGGGCAAGTATTCGTAATGAAAAGGATGTCGAACTTTGAAATGTCCGACATCCTTCAGCTTATGGTCTGGGTGAGAAGATTCGAACTTCCGGCCTCTTGAACCCCATTCAAGCA
>CAYNDC010000138.1:0-4503 GCA_964396085.1 uncultured Clostridium sp.
TCTCAAAGCGGCATTCGAGATGGGGGAGGGAACATCGGGTCTGCTAGGCCCCTCCGGCTGCGGCAAGAGCATGACGCTCAAGTGCATCGCCGGCATCGAAACGCCGGATCGCGGGCATATCGAGCTGGACGGTGTGACGCTTTTTGACAGCGTGCGCCGCATCGACCTGCCCCCGCAGAAGCGGCATGTGGGGTATCTGTTCCAGAACTACGCGCTGTTCCCCAACATGACGCTGCGTGAAAACATCCTGTGCGGCCTTCGCGTGCAGAAAAACGCCCAAACCCGCGAGGAAACGCTCAAGCGGATGATCGCGCTCATGGGGCTGACGGGGCTCGAGCGGCATAGGCCAGCCCAGCTCTCCGGCGGGGAACAGCAGCGCGCGGCGCTCGCGCGCATCCTCGTCAACCGTCCCGGGCTTCTCATGCTCGACGAGCCTTTCTCCGCGCTGGACAGCCATTTGCGCGAAAAGCTTCAAATCGAAATGAAGGAGTGGCTTTGCGCCTTCTCCGGCGCGTCGCTGCTGGTCACCCACAGCCGGGATGAAGCCTACCGCCTCTGCCGGCACATCGCCCTCATGGAGGGCGGTCGCATCCTTTGTGCGAAGCCGACGCCGGAGCTGTTCGCCGATCCGGGCAGCATCGCTGCGGCCGCGCTGACCGGCTGCCGCAACATCGCCCCCGCGCACAAGGCGGGCACATACGAAATGGAGGTTCCCTCCTGGGGCGTGCGCCTGCGCTGCGCCGTGCCCGTTGGAGAGGGGCTTCGCGCCGTGGGCGTCCACGATCACGCGTTTCGCACGGATGTTTCGGCCAACCGTTTCCCGGTGAGCCAAGGCGATGCCATCGAGGAGCCATTCGAGGTGCTGATCCCCTTTTCCTACACAAACCGGCAGCCGGATGCTCCTATGCTCTGGCGGCGGGCCGCAAGGAGCGAGGGACCCGTCTGCCCCGAGGCGCATGTGGGCGTTTTGCCCGAAAACGTGCTGCCGCTCTATGAGTGAGGGCGCGCCGCCCCATCCCGTGCGTCTGACAAGTGAATCAAAATAAAAACACCCTTTCGGGTGTTTTTTATTGATCCCTATATGTTGACAGGGGCAACCCGCATGGCCGGCTTTGGCGGGCGGCATGAAAGCGCAAGGGCATTGTTCCTCACGCAGGCGACGACTCAAGCCCGATCATGAGGCCGCCCTTTTCCGCATAGAAGCTGCATAATCCGCGTAGCTCGTAGATTTCGACCTTCGCCAGAGCAAATTCCTGAAGGATCATTTCCTTCAAGCTCATGGCAGCCTGTTCGTTGCAGCAGTGGCCGATGCGAACCTTGTGAATCGCCTGCTGCAAATCTTTGATGCGGTTGACGATGGCGCTCAGGGCACGCTTTTCCCCGCGGCACTTATCCAGCAGCGCCAGCATACCCTGCTCGCTGGCCTTGCCCACCATGCGCATGCCCAGCAGGCCGGCCGCTTTGGCGACAAGGGGGTTCACGCGTCCGTTGTTGGCAAGGTTTTTCAAGGATTCCAACATGAAAAACAAGCATGTATGCTTCTGATACTCTGTAATTTCAGCACAGATTTCTTCATGCGAATGGGAAAGCGAAATCAGCTCTTTGAGCTTTTCGATAATCAAGCGCTCTTCCGGTCCTGCGGAAAGCGAATCGATGATAAAAACATGGCGATCCGGATGCTGCGCTTCATATTGCTGCTTGGCTAAACAGGCTGAGTTATAGGTGCCCGAAAGCGCGCTGGTAATAGTGACGCAATACACCCGGTCGGCATCTGCGAAGGCATCGAGCCAATCGCCTATGCTTGGGCATGCCGTGGATGACTTGCCGCCGTATTGCAGCAGATCCTCTACCATCTGCGTCACATCGAGCGTGGCATCATCCACATATTCCTTGTGCGAGGTGATGATTTTCAGCGGCACGGAGACGAAGTCGGCTTGGGTCAGCTCCAGCGTATCGGCGGCGGAGTCGGCGACGATGCGTGTTTTCATGGCATGCTCCTTGTTCTTTATTTGGTGCAAACGCACCGGGGCAATACCGGCGGTTGATGCCCGTCTGTTCGATTGGCTCTGCGTTGGCGGCGCGCGAAGGGGTGCGATAACGCATGCTGCAGGCACCTTTTGCCATATCCGCACGGGACGCTCCTCCCGCTAGGGGCGAAGGGACCCCATGCCGATCAACAGGCCGGCTCAATGCCGATTGCGGGTATTATAACATGGATAAATGTATTTTAATACAGAAAAATGCAATTTTTTAAGATTGGCCTTTGGCGGGATGCACGCGCCCGGCCGTTCATGCATAAGGAAGAGGCTGTTCCTGCAATACGGAACAGCCTCTCATATACCCTTTGATCCGAAGCCACCAAGGCGCATCCTCGGCCTTTTACGCAAGGCGGTTTAGCGCGCCTGCTTGTTACTCTTCGACCTCTACGGGGATAATCTTGTGCGCCAGCACATCGATCAGGCCCATGTCTGTGAACCCGAGTTCAGGTACTGTGGGCAGGGATACGAAGCTGAGCGTCATGAACGGGGCGGGCAGCGGGCAGCCAATCTCCACTGCGGCGCGATTCACCTCGTGCAGTTCGACCATTACATCCTCGGCTTCTTTTTCACTCATCAAGCCGCCAATGGGCAGGCCCATACTAGCAAGCACTTTGCCTTGTGTGGCAACGGACAGGCCGCCGTGCAGGCGAACGATTTCGTTTACGGCAACCGCCATGTCCTCATCGTTGGTGCCGACCACCGAAATGTTGTGATGGTCGTGGCTGGTAGAGAAGGCGATGGCGCCTCTTTGCAGGCCAAAGCCCCTGACGAAACCAACCCCGACGTTGCCGTTCTTGCCATAGCGTTCCACAATGGCGAGCTTGAGCAAATCGGATTCCACATCCTGAGCGAGCGCTCCGTTGATCACAGGCACCTCAACCAAGAGGCGGTCGTTGATAATCTGCCGGTCAATCAATCCGATCGCCCATACTTTTGCCTTGGGGCCGGGCGCCTTAGTCGGCAGCGCAAAAGAGGCCGCGGTAATGGGATTCTTTAAATGCACGGTATCCATAATCCAGGCGGGGTAGTTCTGCACCGGGCACTTCTCGAGCAGCCGGCCGTTCTGCGCGACCAACTTGCCCTCGTAAAACACGGCATACGGTTCCATCTGCTCCAGGGAATCGGTCAAGAACAAATCCGCTTTGCGACCCGGCGTGATCGAGCCGATTTCATCATCGATCCGGAAATGCCTTGCCGCGTTGATGGAAGCCATGCGGATCGCGTCCATCGGCTTCATGCCAAGCTGAATCGCTCTGCGCACGATATAGTTGATGTGGCCCTCTTCTCGTATTTCGGTGGGATGTTTGTCATCCGTACACAAGCAGAAATTATCCAGGGGGGGCTGTGAGGCCACAATGGCGCGCAGCAGTTCGTCTGCGTTGCGCTCGGTGCTTCCCTCGCGGATGAGCACCCGCAAGCCCACTCGCAGGCGGGCGAGCATCTCTTGTTCATTCACGGTCTCATGATCGTCCGAAACGCCGCTCGAAGCATAGACGTTCAGCTCCTGCCCCATGCGCCCGATGGCATGACCGTTGACGATTTTGCGGCGCGCCAGCGTATCCGCGATCTTGTGCAGGTATTCGTCCTTGCCGAACAATATTTTGGAAGGGTCAATCTCCCCGAGGCTGACGCTTTCCGGCCAATCCATCACCTGCGCGACCTGCTTGGCGCCCAATTCGGCACCCGTGGTCTCTAAGCCGGGGGCTGTCGGAACCCGGGAGGACACCTCAATGAGCAAGCGATAGGGAAGGCGGTCCATGGAGCTGAGCATGGCTTTAATCCCGGCTTCGCCGGCAACATTGGCAATCTCCATCAGATCGGCGCACAGCGTCGTGGTCCCCTGAGGCACTACGACAGCGGCTAAAGCCTCGGGAGAGAGCATCGTGGTTTCAAAGTGCATATGCGTGTCGATAAACCCCGGCACGGCGAAGCGTCCTTCGCAGGGGATAATCTCATCGGCCTGCAAGTTGGCATCCGCGCAAATGGATACGATCCGGCCGTCTCTGATATAGATGTCCGTGCGGTAGATTTCGCCGGAAAACACGTTCACCAGCTGCACGTTTTCAAGCTTCAGGCTACATGGCAGCTGCCCGAGGCCTGCCTGTATCGTATCGCGTATCTGTTCAAATGTGCGCATATAGAATCCTTTCGTCTGTCAGTTTTGCAGCAGCTACCGGCATTGGGCTTACGCACCCGTTTCGGCCTGTGTTCGCCCGAAAATTGCCTCCGGCGCGGCGGCATCAGGAGGAATCCGTCCGCTCGAAACCGGTTGGGCAGCATTGCGGGAAGAAGGAACATCAACGCCTGCCTGTCTGCGCGCTTGTTTACAATATAAACGCTGGATGGCGGCGCGTCAAGGCACGAGCTGCTCCTAAACCCCGTGATGAGCGACGAGGGCGGCGAGGCGTCGGGCGGCGGGATTCCCGCAGCACGGGGGGATTTGGCGTACCGAGAAAACGCTTGG
>CAYNDC010000139.1:0-4477 GCA_964396085.1 uncultured Clostridium sp.
TACGCTTAAAAAGCCCCCAATTGTGGATAACCATGTGGGTAACGTGGGTAATGTGGATTGCATATGCGCACAATTGACAAAAATTGGTCGTTTTTTGTTAAATTAACACAGAGTTCGGATAGACTGGTCAAAAATGCAGGATAATCATGAATCCCCTGCATATCTCTCACTTTAGCCGACACAAACGGACGCGATTACCTAAAAACCGCCACCATGCCGCGCAAAAAGCCAAAAAAGCGAGAAAATCTGTAAAAAAACCGCGTCACATGCGCGCGAGTGCGGGGAACAGCCGTTTGGCGGCAAGCACCGCAACGACGCTCATTGCCGCATCGCCGGGCACAAAGACCAGGAAGCAATACACAAGCAAGCGCCCAAGGGGTACGGGGTCTGCAAAATACAAACCCATGAGCGCGGCGTAATACGCTGTGCCGCACAGGTAAACAACAGCGAGGCCCGCGAACGCCGCCGCGTACAGGCGGCGCGTGGAGGGGGGCTGCGCCGCATGAGCGATGCGCCCGGTGACATATGCCGCGAGCACGAAGCCCAGGAGGTAGCCAAAGCTCGGCTCAAACACATAGCCGATACCGCCGCCGCCCGTGAACACCGGAAAACCCGCAAGCCCCGCGGCGAGATATAACAGCGCGCTGAGCGCACCGAGCCTTGCGCCAAGAAGAAGGCCGGTGAGCGTCACAAAAAACGTTTGCAGCGTGAAGGGAATGCCCGGCACCGGCACGCGGATGAACGCGCCAACGGCGATGAGCGCGGCGCACAGCGCGCAAAGCGCCATGCGCCTTACCTTGCCGGCCGCGGCGGGCAACACCCGCTCGGGTTTTACGGGGGGATCGCTCTCCCCTGCGCTTTTGATCTTAAAAGAGTCGCTCATTGCTGCTCCTCCTCCAATCTGTGGATAATGTCCTGATGGATGGTGTTCCCAAAGGAGATTGCCTCCGGCCCAAAGCGCGCGCGGATGGCATCGATGGCGCTGTCCCGCTTTTCCTCGAGCTGCCGCTTTTTGCCCGCATCGTCGAACAGGCTCATTTGCGCGGATGCGTCCGGCGAGAGTCCCACGGCCGTGACGGTGAGCATGCGGATGGGCGAGGCCAGATTCCAGGAGGATTTTACGATTGAGAACGCTTCCTCCAAAATCTCCCGGGTCGAATTGGTGCCTGCCGGGAGCTTCTTCTGGCGGCAGATCACCTGTAGCGCGGGATTCTTGATTTGCACCTGCACGGTGGAGCAATAGAGCCCCTCATGGCGAAGTCGCGTGCCCACGGTATCCGCAAGCATCGTCAAGCCCGTTCGGATATCCGCTTCCCCCGTGAGGTTGCGCGCAAAGGTCATGCCGCTGCCGATGCTCTTTGCCGCCTCCCCCTGCCCCACGCGGCGCACGGGTTCCTCATCAAGGCCACATGCGTATTGGTGGATCGTCTCCCCCGCGCGCCCGAGGAGCGAGACCATGCGCGCCTGCCCCGCGCGGGCGATATCCCCAATGGTATAGATGCCGCCGCGCGCGAGCGTCTCCTCGGCCGCGTGGCCGACGTAAAGCATGCTGCGCGCCGGGAGCGGCCAGAGGATGCTTCGGTAGTTTTCCCGCGTGATTTCGGTGGTGGCATCGGGCTTTTTATAATCGCTGCCCATCTTGGCGAAGGTCTTGTTGAAGGAAACGCCGGCGGAAATCGTCAGGCCGATCTCCTCGCGCATGCGCCGGCGCAGTTCATCGGCGATTTCCCGGCCGGTGCCGAACAGGTGCAGGCTCGCTGTGACGTCGAGCCAGCTCTCGTCAACGGAGAATGCCTCCACCTGGTCGGTATACTGCTCGTAAATTTTATTGATGCGGCAGCTGTAATCCTGGTATTTTTCGTGATGCGGCGCCACGAGCGTGAGTTTCGGGCACTTTTTAAGCGCAGAGTAGACGCTCTCCGCCGTAACAACCCCCGCTGCCTTGGCCAGATCGTTCTTCGCGAGGATGACGCCATGGCGGTTTTTGGGGTCGCCGCACACAGCCATGGGCACATGCCGCAGCTCCGGCCGGGCGATGCTCTCCACAGAGGCGAAATACGCGTTGCAATCACAATGCAGAATGGTTCTATCCATACGCCTGATGCCGCCTCCAGCGGCCGCCAAGGCACCTGCTCATTGGCGCTCTTCGCGCCGAAATGGCCTGCGGTTGACGGGATTTATTCCCTCCCCGCGCTCAGAGGCCTGCGCGAAAGGGTTTTTTCAGTGTAATACGCACCATTTTATAAGTCAATATCGTGGCCTGCGGCAAACAGGCGCGAAAAACCGTCCCGCCTTGCCGCCGCGCGCATCGACGATGATCGAAACGGAAAGTTGCGCCGGTTGCGGGAGCGTTGGCGCTGTTTTTTGTCAGCAAAGCTTCCTTTAATATAACATCTGCTCGCCCATGCGGATCTCCCCCAAAATATATTAAATATAGTTTTGGGTAAAACATCTTTCCCGCGCGGTTTATGGTATGATTGATTCGGGAATTTTAGCGAATAAAGAGGGGGTGTGCGATGGGCCTGAAGCTGGATAAATATGCGAGCTATTACACCGCCAATGACATCTTGGATGAAAACGGCAAGCGAAGAAGAGCGCATCTCTACACAGGCCGATATTATCGCTATCCGGTCGATGCCGCGACCTTTAAGAAGATCAAAATCGTTCACGCTGTGTTTGCGGCGTTCTGCGCGCTTGTTTATGCTTGTGCGGCCGTCTTTTCCGGCCCCTCTTTGGGCGTCGGCGGCGCGCCCGCTGTTTATGTCGCCATGCCTTTCGTGCTTTTATTACTGCCCATAGGCATGTGCCTGGGCAAATGTGCGATGTTCCTTACCCTGCCGCAGCGGCTTGAGTTCCCGCAGTTTGACCGCTACGTCACGGCGCTCAAAGCCTGGGTGGTTTTGCTCATCGCCTTCGGGGCGGCGGCGCTTGTTGGCCAAATCGTTTACCTCATCCTCGCCGGTGCTAGCGCGCGGGAGATCGCCTTTGCTTGCCTCTTAGCGGCGCTCACGGCGGCCGGCGCGCTGTTTTTGCGCTTTCAAGGCAAATATAAATGCACGATTGAGTCCTGAACATACAGGTTTGCATTTCTTTCCGGACCGCTTGTTTGAGCCGTAGTCCGACCCCTCATTCCCCCGCGCTGACATACGCTTTCCATATTGACCCATTGCACCGGCTATGCGGTTTCGTTGACATTGTAAATGAGTTTTGATATATTTATAAATACTGGAGGCGAATACGCGCCATCCAACTATTTAAGGAGGAGAACAAAATGCAGAAAAAACTCAAGGCTGCCCTTGCGCTCGTGCTCGTTTGCGCGATGTGCTTGGTGTTTGCTGCCGGTTGCGACCAGGGAACTCAGGGTGAAGGAACCACGCCGCCCGAGACCACACCCGGGGTGTCGCCCGTAACGCCTGTTGAGTCCACACCGCTGGTTGTTGCGTACAGTCCTTTCAGTGAGAAGTTCAGCCCGTTCTTTGCGGATACCGGTTACGACCAGGACGCGGTAGATATGACACAGCTCGGCATGCTGACCACGGATCGCATGGGCGGCATTATCTACAACGCCATCGAGGGCGAAACCGTTAACTACAACGGGACCGACTATCTCTACACCGGCCCTTGTGACGTGAACGTTGCGTTCGACAAGGACTCCAACATCACCACCTACACCATTAAGATGCGCGAAGACCTCGTGTTCAGCGATGGCGACCCCGCCGATGCTGACGACATCATCTTCACGTATTACGTGTATCTGGATCCCTCCTATGTGGGCTCCACCACGCTGAGCTCCTACAACATCATTGGCCTGCAGAATTACCAGACCCAGACCACCGATGCCATCTACACCAAGTATAACGACCTGTTTGACGCCATATATGCCGCGGGCGAAGGCGCCACCGGCGATTGGACTGCCGAGCAGGCGTCCGCCGTGTGGGATGCCCTCGCGGCCGAATGGAAGGCTGACCTCCAAGCCCTTACGGACTACATTGCCAGCCAATACCTGGTTGACGAATACGCCGCCATGATCTTCCCGGGCAAAACCGCTGCGGATGTGACGGATGATATGAAGGTTGCCTTCGCAATGGGCCTGTGGGGCTTTGCCGAGGGTAACGAAGACGGCACCGCCCTCACCGGCGCAGGCACCGGCACCGTGTATGACCTGACCGCCGCCATGCCCACCATCGAGGACCTCTACAAAGAAGCCTACGCTAAGTACGAGGGCGATTCCGCTGCGTATTGGGGCGTTGAAAATGCCGGCGACGCCGACAGCACCGACGTGTTTGGCACCGTGAAGGCCGCCTTCATCAGCGGGCTTGGCTCCGCCGACCCCGAAATGTCGGGCGGCGTGCCCAACATCGCGGGCATCAAGAAGCTCGACCAGTATACCGTTGAAGTCCAGACCACCGGCTACGCCGCGCCCGCTGTGTACAGCATCTGCGGCTTGTCCATCACGCCGCTCCACTACTACGGCGAT
>CAYNDC010000140.1:0-4434 GCA_964396085.1 uncultured Clostridium sp.
GAGCGCGATTACTGCAGCAACTGCCAACTGGAGTGCAGACGCACAATCGTTGCCATGCTTTCCCTGATTAAAACTTTTTCACTGGCAATCGCAGATCCATTATCATCGCGAGTCGCCTTCTATTCCGGTGGGCTTCAACCCTCTCCCATCGTCGGGAACCTCGGCAACGTCGCCGATTGCACCTTTGGCGTGCTACCGGAATTGCTAGGGAGCGAGATCGCGGTCCTTACGGATACGTTGGATGCTTTAACGGTTGAGCCGGGTGTGAGCATCCCGGACCTTTTTTCACTCCTGCTGGCGTACCTGCAATCGCTCCCCGTATCTAACAACAACCATGACGCTACCCCCGTCTTGGGGGATTCGAGCAGCGCTTGCTGCTACCAAAAAGTGCAGGAGCAGCTGCAGGCCTATTACGCTGCACAGGTTCTGCTTCAAATCAATCTGGCAACAGCGTCGCTCACCGGGTACATTTACAACATCAGCAATGGGATTGTCTATTTAGTGGATGATCTTGTTTCTCCGACACTCATTGATGCGATACCGATTTGCAGAATATTGAGTTATCAACCTCAAACGCTCGGACAATAAGTAACATAGAAAGGGAATCACAATGTCAACAACACTTGAAAGCGCAAAAATATCCGAACTGATCCAATCGGCAACACAGAAAATTGTCAGCCAGACGGAAGAGTTTATTCAGTCTGTGAAAGGCAAGCCTGTTGGAATGGACACAATCTCCATGATGATCAACGGCGAAAAGATCCTTCTCAATCAGGACGACTATCTGCTGCTCAAAGCGCAGAATGACGCAATTAAGCAGAAGATGAAAGAAGAAATTAAGGCTTTGATGAACAGCATCAAGCAGACTTAAAGGGCCATGCAACACAACATCGCTCTGCAAGCCCTCTGTGGCGTTGATGGGAAGCCGCCGCAC
Source organism: uncultured Clostridium sp. (assembly GCA_964396085.1). GTDB lineage: Bacteria > Bacillota > Clostridia > Christensenellales > CAG-138 > Phil1. Next base: position 935 of record CAYNDC010000140.1, read on the forward strand.
CTCCTGCGGCATGGAAACGTAACGTTCGGCTTTACCCAATGAAACCGCCAGGGTCGGGCGATTACAGGACACTCCTTATCCCCGCGCCGGGCAATAAGCCAGGCACTCTACGCAGATTTCGCATAGAGTGCCTGCTTTGCTCTGTTTACGTTCAATAAACAGGAGTTTGTAAGATCAAATCAGACTATTTCTTGTATCCGCATTTCGGGCATACGCCGTTTTCGTTTAACTCAATGCCGCATAGCGGGCAGCGATCCATACTCAGGTGCGGCTCGTACTCTTCCGTGGCGCCATTGACTCCGCTCGTAAACGTGATTTTGACGATATTGAGCTTATCTTTGAGCAGATCGTAGACGATCTTGATCATGCCTTCAACGGTCATGGTCTCTTTGGTGACAACCAAGCGGCATTCCGGATAGGCGGTTGCAAGTTCGGTCTTAAAGGCAGGTCCTTTTTGCATATTGGTGGGTGCACCGTTCTTAATGCCCTGTGCTTCATAAACGCCCAGGATCGCGGGAAGCAGCGGATCGTCCTCCCTCAAAATCAGCGCATGGTCAAAGTTCTGCAGAACCTCCCAAGCGGTCTTCTTGATTTCATTACACGGGAATACCATATTGACTCCCATGTTGACAGCCTCTTCCACTTCAAGCGTCAGGATGCCGGTGTGTCCGTGCAAATACTGCGCCTCGCCCTTAAATCCATAAAATCTGTGGGCATATTGCAGGTCCAGCGTGGTGAAACTTCTCATAGCAGCTCTCCTCGTTATCTATATTTACGGGTGTTTATGCTCCCGCATGCGCCTGTGTTTGGGGGTTCCGGTTTCTTATTGGGTACTCTTTGCATGGTATCACGACCGACACTCCGGGCAGATGCCGTTAAAAACAATGTCGTGCCCGGTGAGCGTAAAGCCATGTTTATCCTTAATGTTCGCCTCCAAGCCCGCGATGAAATCCATATCCACATCCACGATCTTGCCGCATTTGACGCATTTTGCGTGATAATGCTCGTAGGATAAATGGTCGTAGCGGCTGGCGCCGCTCGTCATTTCCATTTTGCGGATTTCGCCGTTTTCGGCTAGCAGGTTCAAGTTCCGGTACACCGTCCCTCGGCTGATATCGGGGTGTTGCTTGACCACCCGATCGTAGACCTCGTCGGCCGTAGCATGACACCGCAGCTCTTTTACTGCCTCAAGAACTAAGGATCGTTGAATGGTGTGGCGTCGATTCATAAAGCACCAATCCCTATTGATATTTAATTCTTATTAGTAGTCTATCTCATTTGCAATTTACTGTCAATAGGATCTCTAAAATACTTTTGCCATATGGAAAAGCTCCCCTATCACCTACCCTGCCCACTCTCAATCCTGTCGCTCGGCGAACCCTCCCGCCTTCGTGATGAAACGGCGCGGGTTGCCGGGCGGATGTCTTCGCGGAAAAGGCCGCTGGACGTTGCTTGGGAACAATGATGAGCAGGCGAAAAGAAAAGGATTGCAAATTGCGTTCAAACGAAATATGTTAATGATAACCGGAGGTGAGGGTATGGAATACATGACAACACAGGACGCCGCTGCCCAATGGGGCATCACGCAGCGGCAGGTTCAACATTTGTGTGCGCGGGGCATGGTTTCCGGCGCGATGCGGTTTAGCCGTTCGTATATCATCCCCAAAGGCGCGCCAAAGCCCGCTGACGCAAGGAGAAAGCATGCCGGTGAACCCGGGCATGTTGTCCCTGTTTCGCACAGTGAGGAAATTCCGTTTCGGGAAATGTTTGACCGTTTCCCATACCGTATCAACGTATCCACCGCCGACGGGACGATGGTGTATGCAAATCGCTTATTTATGGAAGGCACGCTTCCGGGGGTCCCTGAGCAAGCACTGGGAACATACAACATCCTAACGGAGCCAAACTTAGAAAGTTGGGGACTTGTAGAACATGTGCGGCGGGCTTTTGCGGGGGAAGTGGTGTCCACGTTCAATGTGGAGTTCCCCAACCGGATGATGGTGGGGACGCGCTATGGCAAGGAATATGCTTTCCTCAGCCTCTACCACGACATCACCTCCTTCCCTTTGCATGACGCGGCGGGAGAGCTTCGCTATATCGTGGCAGTGTTCATCCCGGTGCGAAGGTTGATCGAGCGCCAAGAGGTGCTGCGCGGGCGGGAATATATCGAAACCCATTGGCGGGAACCGTACAGCGCCGCGGGGGTGGCTCGCGCCGCAAATATCAGCGTTTCGCGGTTCAGCCACATGTTCAAAGAGGACGTCGGGTTTTTTCCCCACGAATATTATCTGGAGATCAAACTCAAGCATATCAAGGAAAAGCTGTTGGATGTCAACCTGTCTGTTTCCCAGGCCTTCGATGCATGCGGGGTGGATTACAACAGCTACTACACCACGCTCTTCAAAAAGCATGTCGGCGTCACGCCCTCCTCGTATAAAAAGGCGAACGGAAAAAGAAGGCAGGGATAAGCGCCTAATTATATAAATCGGGCACGGCTGTTACTGTATCGTGCCCTTTTTTTGTTTTATACTGTTTTAGAGTGTGTGCATGAAGCAAACGGCGCTTTGGCTTGAAACAGCTTTGTGTTGATCCATTTGCCCTTCTCGTGTGTTTGGAGATAATGATTAACAGGAGGTTTCGTATATGAAAAAGATCATAGGGGTTCTCTGTGCCTTGCTGCTGGGATTGGCTCTTTTCCTGAGCGGCTGCGGCGAAAAAACCACTAACCCTTCGGATGCTCCGGCACCAAGTGCGCCAGCGGGCAACGGCGAGGCTGCAACTCCGGCGCCCGTGGAGACGGTCGTGCCGGGGGATGTGGCGTCTGACGCTCATATTTCCGTCCAAATGCCCGAGGGCTGGAACAAGGTGGAGGGATCCTCGGTGCTCATCCAGTATCAGAAGATTACGCAAAGCTTTCTGGTGAAGGAAGAAAACTTCGCTGCTACGACGCTGGACGGTGTGGTCGAAGAAGCGTTGGGCATCTACAAGGAGAGCTTCGGCGACGTTGTGGTAACCCAAGGCCCCGAAGCCATCACGCTCGATGGGGTGGATGCGCGGAAACTGACATTCACCTGCGAGGTTTCCAGCATGGATATGAAGTATATGTATGTCTATGTGTTCATCGGGGAACGCCTCTACACGCTGACGTTCGCTGATCTGGCAAACAGTTTCGACAGCCTTTTAACAGAGTATGAAGCCATACTGGGCAGCGTGAAGATCAAGTAGCGCTCCACTTCACGCATCGAAGTCCGATCCACCCCCGTGGCTGAGCCGGTCGTTTTGCTTGCCGTAGGTGTTTTTGTGATTGCGGTTAATAAGAGAATAAAGCAACGAATATGCCTATCTTGACTATTCAATGAGCTGGGAATATATTGTAGGCGAGTAGTGAGCGCATCTGATTTTCTTTGCTTGTCCGATCTTTGAAATGAGGTGGAAAAGGATGAGAAATCTAATGAAAAAACGTTGGTTCATTATTGTGTTGTGTCTCTTGTTATTACTCG
>CAYNDC010000141.1:0-4432 GCA_964396085.1 uncultured Clostridium sp.
CACTCGTGCGTTCTTTTGAGGAAAAGAGAAAACATCGCGTTCCAAATCAGCCCTCCGAAATCAGCCCGGGGCTTCGCACGAGCGGGTTCCCGAGGTAAACATCCTGGATGGTCGAAAGCTTTTGCCCGTTCTCGCGCATCCACACGCGCTGAACGAACGGCAAATCGGTGAGCGTGTTGACCACGCCATAAACGAACATCAGCTCGCGCCGCGCGGCCGGGATGGGCGTATCCGCCCCGGAGACCGCCTCGCGCAGCTTTTGCGCGAAGCCGGGCTGCCAGTTGACCAGCGCCATGTTGCCCGAAATGTAAACGCTGAGCACATCCTGGGCAGAAAAGCCCATGTAAAGCACGCCGGGATCCGCCGGCCCCAGGAGCAACTCCTCCAAACGCAGTTGGGGATCGTAAGCCGAGGCGCTGGGAACGATGCGCGTGGTGGCGATGAGCGTCATGCCCTCCTCATCCGGATAATAGAGCGTTACGCCGTGGCCGATGATCGCGCGGAAGTCCGTGCGCTCGAAGTATGTTTCACAAAGCACGCGCAGCGCGCCGCCCTCCTGCTCCACGCTGATGCGTACCCCGTCAAGGTTGGGCAAATAGCTTGTAAAGGTCATCGTCAGCGCCGCGCACATGAGCGTTTCATCAAACCCGGCGTTTTCCGCGCCGTAGTTGAGCACCAAATCGAGAATGCGCGCAGAATCCTCTTCCTGCGGGATGGGCGGCACATCGAAGGACGGGGTGGGAACCGGGTTCGCATCCTTTCCCCCGTCGGGCGTTGCCTGTATCTGCTGCGTCCCAAGCCTCGCGCCCTCGCCAAAGGTGTAAATCTGCGGCGTCCCCACGATGCGGATATTCGGGGGCAGTACGGGTTCGAGGCTGTTTGCGCCCGAATCGCCCGCGCGCAGTCTATCGAAGATGAGCTGCACAATATCCGCCGCGCTCGCGTTCACGCCATAGGTCAGATCCATGGTTTTGGCCGCAAGGAACGTGCGCGACACATCGGTAAAGTAGAGCGTGGCCGCATGCGTTTCATAGGCGACTACCTCGCCCTGGGTCTGGTTGGGAATCACCTCATAGTCCTGCTCCATGTTTTGGAGGTATACGTCGAGCGCGGCGCTGACCGGGGAAAGCGTGCCAAGCGGCCTGCCGACATATCCGGGTTCTACGCCGTTATAAAATACGTTGACGGAGCCGATCTCCTCGACGGCGTTCACCGTTGCCGCGATGGCGGCGCGCGCCGTTAGCCATGCGCGCGTCTCTTGCGGAAACTCCCCCGTAAAATACACGTTGCACACATCCAACGACAGCTCCACATGCTCGAGATAGAGCCCCTCGGGCAAAGAGCGGCGAAGCAGCGCGCTCTGCGGCCCGGCGATCAGCCCCTTGATGGCGGCCTCCGCCCGGCTGACCCCCGCGCCGTAGGTGAGCGTGTGTTCTTCAGAATAGAGCTTGCGCCCATCCTCGGATACGAAATAGAGCGCGGCCTCAAAGGTCGCCACGCCCCCCTCCTCAGCGGGCGGCGGGGTCGCCGGGTTGGGCGTGAGCGCGGGCGGATAATCCCTATCCTCCGCGCAGGAGCACAGCAGCGGCACGGCGAGCGCCAATGCCAGCAACAGCGCGATGCATTTGAGGCTTCTTTTCATCCCTGCGCTCCTTCCATGAGCGCCGTAAAGGCGTGATAGCCAAGCTTATAGAGATTGCCCTCGCTGCGAAGCTCGATGGTGACCCCCTTGAGCGCGACCGCCTTGCCGGCAGGGTCGAGATACTCGAGGTCTGCGAGCACCAGCGCCTGATCTCCCGCGGCGGACAGGGTATAGGAATAAAGGACATAGGAGATGATTTTGCCGCGCGAGAGCATTTCCGTTTCAAAGTTAGCGTAGGTAGGCTTTTGCATGCCCCCGCTTTCGGTTTCCGCAAAGAGGGCATACGCCTTTTCATACTCGCCCCGCATCATGCGCTCGAGCGCGCACTGGACGAGCGTGGGGGGTGATACCACGGCCTCGCTCACAAAGGACTGCGGCTCAAGCAGGTCAAAGTTCGCCTGCGCGTTGGGTGCGAAACCCAACTCCTGCCCCGAAACGCGCACGCCCGTGCCGGAACCGTCCACATCAAAGAGCATCTGCACGCGCACGTTGGGGTTGTACTCGGCGATGGTATTCACAATGGAGCACACCGAGAGCCGACGGCAGAGGTACATTTCCTCCTTTGCGGCAGCGACGCGCTCGTCATACTCCTGCTGCGTTAAAAAGCCGGATTCGAGATAGCCCGCGTTCTCGCGCTCGGCCTCATCCAATATCGAGGTATCGAAGAACTCCTCGGAGAGCGTGATGTAAAGGATGCCGCCCTCGAGCGACACGTCGAGTATTTTGGTTTGCTCGGGGATGACCTCGCTTACGTTGTTCGTCAGCGGCGGCACGCCCGAGAGAAGCTTGCGGATCATCGCCTTCTCGATGCGCTCGCTGGCGAGCACCGTTACGCTACCGGCGACCCCCACGAGATACGCCTCGTCCGTGAGCCTGTAGTAGAGCTTGACCTGAACCTCCCGCGCCACGCCCGCCTCAGGATCGATCGCGGGCAGGTTCTCCACAACGCGGTCCTCCTTGATGCTCGTGCCCGGCAACAGGGAACAGCCCGAAAGCGCCGCCGCAAGGAGCAGGCACAGCGCCGAGATCCAGCCTTTTCGTTTACTATGCCTCATCGGGCCCCTCCTCCTTCCCCGCGCGGGGAAGGCGCACGCTAAACGTACTGCCGTGCCCCAAATCGCTTTCGACGCTGATGTCGCCCCCGTGCTGGTGAACGATCTTCTCTGCGATCGCGAGGCCCAGCCCCGTGCCGCCCGTTTCGCGCGAACGAGCCTTGTCGACACGGTAAAACCGTTCGAACACATGCGGGATATCCTCCGCCGCAATGCCGATGCCCGTATCCTGCACCTCGAGCAGGACATCGTCCCCCTCGCGCGTGAGGCGCACGAGCACGCGGCCTTTATCCGTATATTTGAGCGCGTTTTCGATGAGGTTGGTCACAACCTGGTCGAGGCGGGTTTCCTCGCCCATGATGGATTCCGGCGCGACGGAGCAGCGAAGCTCCACGCCTTTTTTCTGTGCAAGAGGGCGCAGGCGATCCGCCGCGCGGCGAACGATTTTATCCAGGCGCACGCACTCGGGGCGAAGCGCCTCATCGCTCTGGTCGATTTTCACCAGACGCAGCAGGTCCGTAATCACCCTGGAGAGCCTGTCCACCTCGTGGTTGACATCACCAAAGAATTCCTTCATCAGCGCGGGATCCGGATTCTCATCGTATAAAATGGATTCGGAAAGCAGCTTCATCGTCGCCAGCGGCGTCTTGAGCTCGTGCGATGCATTGGAAACAAACTCATCACGAATACGGTCGTGGTCCTCGATCTGCTCGCTCATGCGGTTGAACGCCTCGCCAAGCTCCGTCATCTCCTGCGAGCCGCGCACGCTCACGCGTACCCCCGTTTGCTTGCCCATGCGGCGAATGGCGCCGGTCAGCTCCGCGATGGGTTTTGTGACGATGTTCGACAGGGCGAAGGTAAAGATCGTCATCACCGCCGCAACGATGATAAAGGCGATCGTGATCTGCTCGATGATGCGCGAGACGCTCTGCTGCACATCCTCAAGCAATGCGCTAAAGAGCGCAACACCAACGTAAACGCCGTTCACGGTTACGGGCGCCGCGTAATATACGGCCCATACGCTGCCGCCCGTAAGGTCCCATCCCTCGCCGGCGGATGCGCGCGTTATTTTATGGAAACCATATGCGGACTCCATGCCGCCCACGAGCACATCGCGCACCTCGCGATACGGCAACAAGGTCGCGGTTTGCGCGGAGGCCGAATCCAACTGCACGACGGCGTCCGTGTCGAGGATGAGCACGCGCCCCCCCATCTCCTGCGCGCGTTCGCAGATGAGCGCATAGAGCGCCTCGGTATTTGCGCTCTCAAGCTCCGGCCCGATTTCGAGCGCGAGCCGCGTGGTCTCTTCGAGCTGGGTTTGCGTGCGCTGGCGCACGAGGAAGGATTCTACGAGCATGGATACAGCAAAGCCGATCGCCATGAGCGCAATCAGCGTAACGAACAGGTATATCGCGACCATTCTGGCGCGTATGGAGCCGAGGAACTTTTTAGAGCGCAAAATAGTAGCCCACTCCCCATTGTGTCAGGATGTATTCGGGATGCGTGTCGTCCCTTTCTATTTTCTCGCGCAGGCGCCGGATGTGAACGTCCACCGTGCGTACGCGCTTTTCCTGTTCGCGTCCCGAGCCTGCCTCGGCGAGGTATTCCTTGCCCCATATCTCATCGAGCAGCTCCTCGCGGCTATAGGCTTTGCCGGGGTTGGTCATGAGCAGGCGCAGCAGGTCGAACTCCTTAGCAGTCAGCGAGACGCTCTCGCCGCGTACCACCGCCGAGCGGC